>JAIRVA010000217.1 GCA_031254155.1 Propionibacteriaceae bacterium | reverse complement strand
GCTGGGCGACTGGTAGACGTCGAGGGCCTTGACGCCCATGGGCGAGTTGACGAAGACCGGGACTTCGGGGATGCGCCCGGCGGCCCGCATGTCGGCCAGGGTTTTGAGCAGGATCTCCGTCCGGTCAACGGCGAAGGCCGGGATGAGAACGCTCCCGCCCCGGGCGATGGTCGAACGGATGGCGTCGGCGAACTCCTCGTGGGGCGAGTCGGCCCACTCCGGGTGCTCGCGGTCGCCGTACGTCGACTCGACGAGGACCGTCGGGGCCCCGTCGGGGGTTTCCCGGCCCCGCAGGACAGGGTGGTCGTGGCGGCCGAGGTCACCGGAGAACAGGACCGCCGCGTCGGGCGTGGTGAGCCGGATCGACGCGGAGCCGAGGATGTGCCCGGCCCGGACGAAACGGGCGGTGATGCCGTCGCCCAGGTCGAGGTCCGTCCCGAAGCCGACCACCCTGAACAGCGCCATGGTCGCCTCGACATCGGCCGTCGTGTAGAGGGGTTCGGGCGGGTTGTGCTTGGAGTACCCGCCCTTGGCGGCGTCCGCCGCGTCCTGCTCCTGGATGTGGGCCGAATCCCTCAGGACGATGTCGGCCAGCAACCGGGTACCCTCGGTGGCCCAGATGGGCCCGGCGAAGCCCTGCCGGACGAGACGCGGGAGGTACCCGGCGTGGTCCATGTGCGCGTGGGTGAGGAGGACCGCCGCGAGCGAGGCCGGGCTGACCGGGAACGGTTCCCAGTTGCGCTCGCGGAGTTCCTTGTCACCCTGGAAAAGTCCGGCGTCGACGAGGAGTGACTGCGTCGCGGTCTGGACGAGGTACTTGGAGCCCGTGACGGTGCCGGCGCCGCCGAGGAAGGTGAGTGCTGTGGTTGCCATAGCACCAGGATAGCCGTTGGGGTACCCCTGGCTCGTCCGGCACCGTCATCCGGATGCCCGCCCTCACACCTCCCGGCTGTTCCCATGGCGTACCCTTGTGACCATGCGACCCGCCGCCATCGACCTCCACACCCACTCGGCGTGCTCGGACGGGACGGACGCCGTGCCCGCTCTCATCACCGCCGCCCGGACCGCCGGCCTCGACGCCATCGCCCTGGCTGACCACGACACGATGGTGGGCGTCGCTGACGCCCAGACTCTCGGGGCCCAGGCGGGCATCGAGGTTCTGCGCGCCCTGGAGATGTCCGCCCACCTCGACGTGGCGGGCGGGGAGCGGCCGGTCCACCTCCTGGCGTACGGCTGCCGTCCCACCGACGCCCCCCTCGACGCACTGCTGGCCGCGACGCGGGCGGCGCGGGTCAGCCGGGTGCCGCGCATGCTGGGGAAACTCGCCGGCCTGGGGTGCCCGCTTGAACTCGGCGAGGTTGAGGCCCAGGCCCGCCGCGCGACCTCGACCGGTCGCCCGCACATTGCCGACGCGCTGGTCGCGCGGGGCTACGTCGCGAGCCGGGACGAGGCCTTCGCCCTCTTTCTGGACGAGGCCGGGCCCGCGTACGTCGGCCGCTACACCCCGACGGTTGCCGAGGCCCTCGCGGCGGTGGGCGGCGCGGGGGGCGTGGCGGTTATCGCCCACCCGTGGGGGCGGGGCAACCGGACGGTCCTGACACCGGCGGTCATCGCCGGTCTCGCGGAGCAGGGGTTGTACGGCGTGGAGGCCCACCACCTCGACCACGCTGCGCCGGCGACCCGGGAACTCGTCGGTCTCGCCCATGATCTAGGATTAGTTGTCACGGGTGGCAGTGACTATCACGGCACCGGCAAGACCGGGCACCCGCTCGGCGTCCGCCGGACGGACGCCGCCAGCTACGAGGCCCTGACGGCCGAGATCACCACGAGGAAGGGGCAACTATGACCGAGGACCGCCCGGAACAGTCCGCCACGTTGGAGCGGACCCAGGAGCGCAGCCGGGAAATCGAACGCGAACTCACGGTCAGCCCGGGGGCTTTCCGCCTCCTGACCGGCGACCGGCCGACGGGTGATTTGCACATTGGGCATTACTTCGGTTCCCTGGCCAACCGGGTCACCATCCAGGACCAGGGCGTCGCGACGGTGATCGTCATCGCGGACTACCAGGTCATCACCGACCGCGACGGGGTGGGACCGATCCGCGACCGGGTGTACTCCCTCGTCGCCGACTATCTGGCGGCCGGGCTCGACCCGGAGCGGACGACGATCTTCACCCATTCGGCGGTCCCCGCGCTCAACCAACTCATGCTGCCGTTCCTGTCGCTCGTGACCGAGGCCGAGTTGCACCGCAACCCGACCGTCAAGGCCGAGTTGGAGGCGACCGGCGGCCGGGCGATGTCCGGCCTGCTGCTGACGTACCCGGTCCACCAGGCCGCCGACATCCTGTTCTGCAAGGCTAACCTCGTGCCCGTCGGCAAGGACCAGGTCCCGCACCTGGAGATGTGCCGGGTGATCGCGCGGCGCTTCGACGAGCGGTACGGCCGGGCGAACCCCGCCGAACCCGTCTTCCCCGCCGCGGACGCCCTGTTGAGCCAGTCCGGCGCGCTCATCCTCGGCACGGACGGTACGAAGATGTCCAAGTCGAAGGGCAACGTCATCGAGTTGAAGATGACCGCCGACGAGACCGCGAAGGCGCTCAAGAAGGCGGTGACCGACTCCGACCGCCACATCACCTACGACCCGGTGAACCGCCCGGAGGTGTCCAACCTGTTGACCGTCGCCGGGCTGTGCCTGGACAAAGACCCACGGGTCCTCGCCGACGAGATCGGCGACGGGGGAGCGGGGATGCTGAAGAAGGTCGTCACCGAGGCCCTCAACGAGCGCCTGCGGGTCCACCGCGAGCGCCGGGCGGCGTACGCCGCCGACCCCGCGTACCTCGAATCCGTGCTGGCCGGCGGGAACGCCCGCGCGAACGCCATCGCCGACGCGACGCTCACCGAGGTCCGGACCGCCATGCACATGCAGTATTGACCCGTTCGGCTGACCGGCGTCGCCGCCACTCATCTGCACGCTAGAATCACCTCATGGCACAGCAATTACGTAGCCGGCGGTTCGAGGCTCGTCTCGACGCCACCACTGACAATCTCATCGCCAAGGCCGCCGACGCGCTCGGGGAGTCACGTTCGGCCTTCGTCATGCGCGCCGCCAAAGAGGCCGCGGAGCGGGTGGTCGTCCCGGAGGGCAAGGTCAGCCGCCAGGAGGCTCTCGCGATCCTGTTGGAGGGCTTGGATGACACTGAACTCGCCCAGTGCCCCCTGCTGAACGGACTGCGCCGGTAGGCTCTACCGGGCGTACGCCGACTCGGCGAGGGCGAACTCGATGGGCACGGGTGCCTGGTCGACCACGGTGGCACCCTCGTGCACCATATGGGCCGTCGTCAGCATGAGCTTGATCCGGTTCAGCTGGTTGACCTCGGAGGCACCGGGGTCGTAATCGATGGTGACCAGGTTGGCCCCGGGGTGCTGGCGGCGGATCTCCTTGAACATCCCCTTGCCGACGACGTGGTTGGGCAGGCAGGCGAACGGCTGGACGCAGATGACGTTGGGCGTGCCCGAGTGGATCAGTTCCAGGACTTCGGCGGTCAGCAGCCAGCCCTCCCCGGCCTGGTTGCCGAGGCTCGTGACCTGCTGGGCCCGCTCGGCCATCTCGGCCATGCTACCGGGGATGGTGAACTTGGGTTCGGGGTGGCGCGCGTTGGCGGCGGCGAGGGCCTCGCGGACGGGGGTCCGGTAGGACTCCATGAACGTGCGGAACCACCCTTTGGCCCGCCGCCATTTCTGGCCGATGCCGAAGTTTTCCCAGTTCCACTCGGTCGTGTAGAGGCCGGTGACCATGAACTCCATGAGACCCGGCAGGGCCGCCTCGCAGCCCTCCGACTCGATGACCTCGATGACGTGGTTGTTGGCGTCCGGCTGGAATTTGACCAGGATCTCGCCGACGACGCCGACCCGCGGTTTGCGCGGGATGTTGGCCAGCGGGAGGGCGTCGAACTCGTCGACCAGGGCCCGGATGAGGCGGCGGTACGTGAGATGCCGCCCGTACGTCGGCGTCTTCCCGTCGCTGAACCACTCGCGGATGATCGTGTCCCAGCGGTGGTACAGGGCGTTCGCCGAGCCCTTCGCCTTCTCGTACGGCCGGACGCGCAGCAGGACGTCTTGCAGCAGATCGCCGATGGTGAGGGCCTTCATGGCCTTGTGGGCGAGCGGGAGAGTGAGTCTCAGGCCGGGGTTGGACTCGATGCCGGACGTGGAGAGCGCGATGACCGGGACCCCGGGGAAACCGGCGTCGCGCAGCGCCTTGCGCAACATGCCGGTGTAGTTGGTCGCCCGGCACATCCCGCCCGTCTGTGTGATGAGGACGGAGACGTTGTCGAGGTCGTACTCACCCGAACGCAGCGCCGCGACCAACTGTCCGATGACCATGATCGCCGGGTAGCAGGCATCATTGTTGACGGTCCGCAGCCCCATTTCGACGTCATCGCCCGACGCGTGCTCGAGCAGCACCATGTGGTACCCCGCCGCCCGGACGATTGCCTCGACGAAGCGGAAGTGGATGGGCGCCATCTGGGGGGCGAGGATCGTGTGAACCGGTTTCATCGCCTTGGTAAAGGGGACGCGTTGGAGGGCGTGGCTCTTCGGCGCCCGGTCGGCGACGTTGCGCTGCTCGGCGGCGGCGGCCAGCGAGCGGAGCCGGATGCGGGCCGCGCCCAGGCTGGAGACCTCGTCGATCTTCAGCTGGGTGTAGACCCGGTTCTTGGCCTCCAGGATCTCGGCGACCTGCTCAGAGGTGACGGCGTCCAGCCCGCAGCCGAAGGAGACCAGTTGGACGAGTTCGAGCCCCGGGTCGCGGGCGACGACGGCGGCGGTTTCGTACAACCGCGTGTGGTACGCCCACTGGTCCCGGACCCGGAGCGGCCGCTCGAGCACGGACTCTTCCGGCAGGACCGAGTCCTCGGTGAACACCGCCATGCCGAGGCTCGTGACGAGCTCGGGGATGCCGTGGTGGACCTCCGGGTCGACGTGGTACGGCCGCCCGGCGAGGACGATGCCCCGGATGCCGTGCCCGGCGCAATACTCCCGCGCCTCGCGGCCCGCCCGCCGCAGGTCGGCGCGGTAGGCCGCGTCTTCCGCGTACCCCGCCGCGACGGCGGCCTGGGCCTCCGCCGCCGTGACGTCCCAGTCGGCGAAGATCTGGACGAGCCGTTCGGCGAGTTTCCCGGGGTTGGCGAGGTTGAGGTACGGGTTGAGGAAGCGGACCCCCGGCGCCCCGATGTTTTCGAGGTTGTTCTGGATGACCTGGGGGTACGAGGCGACGACGGGGCAGTTGTAGTTCTTGTCGGAGTCGGAGACGAGTTGCTGCTCGTAGTTGACGCTCGGGTAGAAGATGGTCGTCACCCCGCGCTCGAGCAGCGACTCGATGTGACCGTGGACGAGCTTGGCGGGGTAACAGACGTTCTCCGACGCGATCGAGCTCATGCCCTGCTCGAAGACCGCGTGGGAGCTCCGCCCGGAGATCACGACGCGGAACTTCAGGTGGGAGAGGATGGTGAACCACAGGGGGTAGTTCTCGTACAGGTTGAGCGCGCGCGGCAGCCCGATGTCGCCCCGGACCCCCTCCTTGGCGGTCAGACGCCGGTAGCCGAACAGGCGCTTGTACGTGTAGTCGAACAGGTTGGGCAGGGCCGACTTGGCCTTGGTCGGGTCGGCCCCGCGCTCGCAGCGGTTGCCGGAGGTGTGCCGTTCGCCGTTGCCAAAGGTCGAAATCGTGCACTGGCAGTGGTTCTGGCACAGCCCGCACTGCGTCGTCTCGGTCTCGACGTGGATCTGGCGGAGCTGCGGTACGGAGAGCAACTGGCCGGGGACGCCCGGGATGAAGTTCTGTTTGGCGGTGAGGGCGGCGCCGTACGCCCCCATCAACCCGGCGATGTCGGGGCGGACGACCTCCCTGGTGGTCAGCAGTTCGAAGGCGCGGAGGACCGCGTCGTTCAGGAACGTGCCGCCCTGGACGACGACCTTCTCGCCCAGCTGGCCCGGCTCGCGGAGCTTGATGACCTTGTAGAGAGCGTTGCGGATGACCGCGTAGCTGAGCCCGGCGGCGATGTCGGCGACCGACGCCCCCTCTTTCTGGGCCTGCTTGACCGAGGAGTTCATGAACACCGTACAGCGGCTGCCGAGGTCGACGGGGGACTGGCCCGCGCAGGCGGCGGCGGTGAACTCCGTCGTCGTGAGGCCGAGCGACTCGGCGAAGGTCTGGAGGAAGGAGCCGCAGCCGGACGAGCAGGCCTCGTTGACAGCGATGGAGTCGATGGCGGCGTCGGAGATGCGGAGAAACTTCATGTCCTGGCCGCCGATGTCGATGACCGAGGTGACGCCGGGGGCGATCTTGTCGGCGGCCCGGAAGTGGGCGATGGTCTCCACAACGCCGCAGTCGATGTGCAGGGCGGCCTTGATGAGGCCCTCGCCGTACCCCGTGACGCAGGACTGGGCGATGACCGCCGGGCCGGGGAGTGCCTGGCGGACCGCCGCCGCGATGTCAATGGCCGCTGCGACCGGGTCGCCGGCGTTGGGCCCGTAGCGGGACCAGAGGATGTTCTCGTCCTCGTCGATGAGGACGGCCTTGATCGTCGTGGAGCCGGCGTCGATACCGAGGAAACAGGCCCCCCGCGCGTCGGCCAGGTCGCGGCGCGGGATCGTGTTGGCGGCGTGGCGGGCGTCGAAAGCCGCGCGGTCGGCCGGTGTGGCGAACAGGGGCGCCATCCGGGAGGCGGTGGGGACGAGGTGACGAC
>JAIRVA010000205.1 GCA_031254155.1 Propionibacteriaceae bacterium | reverse complement strand
CGCGGTGGCACAGGCGATGACCGCGTGGGCGAGGATGATACGGCCCTCGGGCAGGCCGATCATCTGGACGGCCTGGGCGGCAGCGACGGTCAGGGACAGCGTTTGGGGTGACGCCATGCCGATGTCCTCGCTGGCCAGGATCATCAGCCGCCGGGCGATGAAGCGCGGGTCCTCACCGGCGGCGATCATGCGGGCGAGGTAGTGCAAGCCAGCCTGGACGTCGGAGCCACGGATGGACTTGATGAACGCGCTGATGATGTCGTAGTGCTGGTCGCCGTCGGCGTCGTAGCGGACCGCGGCCCGGTCCACGGCCTGGGCGAGCAGTAGGGCGGTGATGCGGTCGCTCCCGACGGCGACGGCGGTCGCGGCCGCCTCTTCCACGTACGTCAGCACGCGCCGGGCGTCACCCCCGCCGAGGCGGATGAGGTTCGCCCGGGCGTCGTCATCGAGGGCGAACCGGTCACCAGTGGACGTACGAACACCGCGTTCGTCGGTCAGCGCCCGGTCGACGAGGACGGCCATATCCGCCTCGGACAAGGGGTTGAGAGCCAGCAGCAGGGAGCGGGACAACAGGGGTGCGATGACCGAGAAGGACGGGTTCTCCGTCGTCGCCGCGATGAGGGTGACGATGCGGTTCTCGACCGCGGGCAGGAGGACGTCCTGCTGGGCCTTGGAGAAACGGTGGACCTCATCAATGAACAAGACGGTCTTCTTGCCCCGGGCCAGCTCGGCGCGGGCTTGGTCGAGCTCGGCGCGGACCTCCTTCACCCCGGCGCTCACGGCGCTCAACTCGACGAAGCGCGACCCCGTCGAATGCGAGACCACCGCGGCGATCGTCGTCTTCCCCACCCCCGGCGGGCCCCACAGGAAGACCGACATCGGCTGGCCCTCGGCGAGACGCCGCAACGGCGACCCGGGGCCGAGCAGGTGGCGCTGGCCGACGATCTCGTCAATCGTCCGGGGGCGGAGGCGGACGGCCAGCGGCGCGTTGGCCGACACGTCGCCCAGCGAACCCGTCCGGGCCCGTGCCGGCGGAAGCGTGAGATTGCCGAACAGGTCTTCGGTCACGCCAGGGTCCGGGTGGCGAGGAACTGCTGGAACCACCGCGCCGAGTCCTTCCACGTCCGCTCACACGTGTCGTAGTCGACGCGGATGAGGCCGAAGCGCTTGGAGTAGCCGAATGACCACTCGAAGTTATCCATCAGTGACCAGGCGAAATAGCCGGTGACCGGTACCCCGGCCGCCCGCGCCGCCGCCACCGCGCCGATGTGGGACGCCAGGTAGTCGATCCGGTCCTGGTCGTGGACCACCCCGTCGTCGCCCGGCCGGTCCGGCATGGCGGCGCCGTTCTCGGACACGATGAGTTCGACTCCCGGGTACCGCTCGTGGAAGCGTTGGAGCAGGTCGGTGAGTCCCTGGGGTTCGATGGTCCAGCCCATCTCGGTCACCGGCGGGCGGGCGGGCAGCCACTCGACGTCTTCGGCGCCGACCCACGGCGTCGGTGCGGCCTGGGGAACCCGGCCCCGCCGCAGCGTCGAGGGCGAATAGTAGTTGAGGCCGACGAACTCAATGGGCGCTGACATCGTCTCCAGGTCGCCACCCGCCACGAACTCCCAGTCGGTGTGCCGCCCGAGCGCCTCCCAGGTCAGCTCGTCGTACCGCCCCTTCAGAACGGGCTCGGCGTACAACCAATTGCCGGTGGCGTCCGCGACCGCGACCGCCCGGAGGTCGTCGTCGGAGTCGGAGGCCGGGTAGAACTGGTGGATGTTGTAGACGAGGCCGAGCGGAGCCGCCGTACTGGCCCGCAGCGCGTGAATCCCCAAGCCGTGGGCCAGACCAAGGTGATGCGCGGCCCGGATCCCCGCGCGGGGCGAGGTGGCGCCCGGCGCGTGCACCCCGGCGGCATACCCGAGCATCGCGGCACACCAGGGCTCGTTGAGGGTCGCCCAGCGCGCCACGCGGTCCCCCAGCGCGGTCGCCATGATGTCCGCGTAGTCCGCGAACCGGTAGGCGGTGTCGCGCGCCCGCCAGCCGCCCCGGTCCTCCAGCGCTTGCGGCAGATCCCAGTGGTAGAGGGTCGCGAACGGCGCGATCCCGCGCGCCAGCAGCCCGTCCACGAGCCGGGAGTAAAAGTCCAATCCGGCTTGGTTGGGGCTCCCGGTCCCCGCCGGCTGGATGCGCGGCCAGGCGATGGAGAACCGGTACGAGTCCACGCCCAACTCGGCCAGGAGATCCAGGTCGGCCTCGAGCCGGTGGAAATGGTCGCACGCCACGTCGCCCGTGTCGCCGCCCTCGACCTTCCCCGGCGTGTGGGAGAAGGTGTCCCAGATCGACGGCCCCCGGCCGCCCGCGGTTACCGCGCCCTCGATCTGGTACGCCGCCGTGGCCGCCCCGAACACAAAATCATCCCCGAAATGAACGCTCATGCGCCTATCCTACTCACACGTCGATCCGGCTGGCGTCAAGGGTGTACGCGCCCTCGATGATGAGATCGCGCCGGGGGCCGACCTCGTTGCCCATCCAGACCTCGAAGGACTGCGCCGCCGCTTCGGCGTCCACGATCCGCAGGCGCCGCAACGTCCGGTGCCGGGGGCTCATGGTCGTCTCGGCCAGCTGGGACGCGTCCATCTCCCCCAGCCCCTTGTACCGCTGCGGTTCCTTGAACTTGACGCCCTTCTTGGTCAGTTCGACGAGCTTGCGCTGGTACTCCGGGTCGGAGTACGTGTAGACAAACTTCGGCTGGTCCTTCTTGGGGTTCGTGATCTCGAAGCGGTGCAGCGGCGGTACGGCGGTGTACACCCGCCCCGCGTCCACCAGCGGGCGCATGTACTTGAAGAACAAGGTGGCGAGCAGGCAGCGGATGTGGGCGCCGTCCGAGTCGGCGTCGGCCATGAAGATGACCTTCCCGTACCGGGCCTGGTCGACGTCGAACGTCCGGCCCGACCCGGCGCCGATGACCTGGATGATGGCCGCACACTCGGCGTTCTTCAGCATGTCGGTGACGGAGGCCTTCTGGACGTTGAGGATCTTGCCCCGGATGGGCATCAGCGCCTGGAACTCGGAGTTCCGGGCCAGCTTGGCCGTACCGAGGGCCGAATCACCCTCCACAATGAACAACTCAGTCTTCTCGGAATCCGAGGATCGGCAGTCGGAGAGCTTGGGCGGCAGGCTCGACGACGCGAGCGCGTTCTTCGCCCGCTGCGCCTCGCGGTGGACGCGCGCCTGGACGCGGGTCCGCGACGCCTGGACGACCTTCTCCATCACGGCCCGGGCCTGCGGCTTGACCGCCGTCTTCGTGGAGGTCAGGAAATCGGTCAACTCACGCTCGACGACCCCGGCGACGAGCTTGGTGACGGCCGGGGTCCCGAGGACCTCCTTCGTCTGCCCCTCGAACTGGGGCTCCGACAGCCGCACGGTCACGACGGCGGTCAGCCCCTCGCAGATGTCGTCCTTGAGGATCTCGTCGGAGGCCTTCGTCAGCCGCGTCCCGTCGAGGACCTTCATGAACGCCCTGGTCAGCCCGCGTTCGAAGCCCTGGACGTGCGTGCCGCCCTTCGGGGTCGCGATGATGTTGACGAAGGAGATGACCGTCGACTCGTACCCCGTCCCCCAGCGCAGGGCGACGTCGATGCCCAGGTCGCGCTCGACATCGGCCGGGGTCATGGCGCCCGCGTCGTCCAGCATCGGCACAGTCTCGGTGAACCGCGCCTCGCCGGTCAGGCGCAGGATGTCGGTGACGGGCGGGTCGGTCGCCACGAACTCGCAGAATTCGGAGATGCCGCCGTCGTGGCGGAAGATTTCCGTCTCGTCCGCCCCGTCGCGGCGGTCGGTGACGGTGAGCTGCAGCCCGGGGACGAGGAACGAGGTCTGCCGGGCCCGGTCCTTCAGCCGGCCAAGCGACAGCCGCGCGTCGACGAGGAAGATCTGGCGGTCCGGCCAGTAGCGCACACGCGTGCCCGTCGTCGCCTTGGGGAGCCGGCCGGGGAGCTTCCGCAACCCGCTCTGGGGCGTGAACCGGGCCGTCGGGCCGTCGCCGTCGAACACCCCCGGCGTACCGCGGCGGAAGGACATGGCCCAGGTGGCACCGTCACGGTCGACTTCCACGTCGAGGCGGGCGGCGAGCGCGTTGACCACGGACGAACCGACGCCGTGCAGGCCGCCGGCGGCGTTGTACGTCCCCGTGCCGAACTTCGCCCCGGCGTGCAACTTGGTGAAGACCACCTCGACGCCGGTGAGCCCGGTCTTGGGCTCGATGTCGATGGGCAGGCCGCGGGCGTGGTCGTGCACCGCGACCGAGCCGTCCACGTTCAGGAAGACCTCGATCGTCTTGCCGAAACCGGTCAGGGCCTCGTCCACGGCGTTGTCGATGATCTCCCACAGGCAGTGCATGAGCCCTTTGGTGTCGGTCGACCCGATGTACATGGCCGGGCGCTTACGGACGGCCTCCAAGCCTTCGAGGACGAGGAGTTGGCGCGCGCTGTACTCGCCGAGCGGGCTCGGCGCCCGCCGGTGCCCGGTGGCGGTTTCTTCTGGATTCACGCCGAGTAGTCTAACCGCCGTCTCCGGCACCCCGCCCAGAAAACAAGGATTCTGGCGTGTCGGACTCAGTGACGGGTTCAGTGCCGGGCCACCATCGTGGTGACCCGGTCGTCGCTGAGCGTGAGGTCGAGCGCCGTCTCGTCCTCGAAGACCAGCGTGAGGCGGTCCCCCTGCCCGGCCAGCGGGAGTTGGTGCGCGCCGGCGTAGACCGTCACGATGTCGCGGTGCCCGTCAGCGCCGTAGGCCAGTGCCCGCGTCAGGAGGTCGGCGGCGGTGAAGGCCGTCGGCGCCTCCATCGTCAGGCGCGCGTCGGTGAGGACAGTGTACGTACGACCGGCCGGCCCGGCGAGCGAGAAGATCGCGCCCCCCAGAAGTTGCGGGCTCGCCACAATCGCCACCGTCGCCCCCGGGGTCATGCCGAGATCAGTGATCCCAGCGGTGGAGAACGTCGCCTCGTCGAACTCCCAGAGCCCGGTCTCCCGCCCGAAGCCGCGCAGGGACAGGGTCCGGCGGACGGCGAGGGCGTGCTCGTCCTGGTCCGGATCGGCCCACGCCCACCGCCACGTCCCGCTCGCGTCATCGACGCTCCCGAGCAGCGCGAACTGGAGGCGGTGCCCGGCGAGCGTCATCAGCCCGGTGGCGGCGTCAAGCTCACACAGGGGATCGGCCGTACCGATCAGATCCATCAGGCGTGACTGGCCCTCGACTAACAGCGCGGTGTGGGCCACGGCCCAGCGGTTGAGGAGAGCGTGGTCCCGGGCCATGTCAGTCCAGGTAGTCCCGCAGGACCTGGGACCGCGACGGGTGACGGAGCTTCGACATCGTCTTGGACTCGATCTGCCGGATGCGTTCCCGGGTCACGCCGTAAACGCGCCCGATCTCGTCGAGGGTCTTCGGCTGCCCGTCCGTCAAGCCGAAACGCATCGACACCACGCCAGCCTCCCGTTCCGACAGCGTGTCGAGCACGTCGTGGAGCTGCTCCTGCAGCAGGGAGAAGTTGACCGCGTCGGCGGGTACGACGGCCTCGGAGTCCTCAATCAGGTCGCCGAACTCGGAATCGCCGTCCTCGCCCAGCGGGGTGTGCAGCGAGATCGGCTCCCGGCCGTACTTCTGGACCTCGACGACCTTTTCCGGGGTCATGTCCAACTCGTGCGCCAACTCCTCCGGGCTCGGCTCCCGGCCGAGATCCTGCAGCATCTGGCGCTGGACGCGGGCCAGCTTGTTGATGACTTCGACCATGTGGACGGGGATCCGGATGGTCCGCGCCTGGTCGGCCATCGCGCGGGTGATCGCCTGCTTGATCCACCACGTGGCGTACGTCGAAAACTTGTAGCCCTTCGTGTAGTCGAACTTCTCGACCGCGCGGATGAGGCCCAGGTTGCCCTCCTGGATCAGGTCGAGGAAGAGCATGCCGCGCCCGGTGTACCGCTTGGCGAGCGAGACGACCAACCGGAGGTTGGCCTCCAACAGGTGGTTCTTCGCCCGGCGGCCGTCCTCGGCGATCCACTCCAGATCGTCGCGTTCGCTCTGGGTGATGACGACCTTGGGGTCGTTCAACCGCTCCTCAGAGAACAGCCCGGCCTCGATCCGCTTGGCGAGGGAGACCTCCTGCTCGGCGTTCAGCAGCGCGACCTTGCCGATCTGCTTCAGATAGTCCTTGACGGGATCGGCGGTGGCGCCGGCGGCCAGCACCTGCTGCTCGGGCTCGTCCGTCTCGTCGGCGTCCGACAAGGAGAAACCTTCGTCCTCGACGAGTTCCGCCTCCAGTTCGGCCTCCTTGCGGGGCTGGAACTCGGCGTCGTCGACATCATCCAGGCTGCGCTTCTTCGTCCCGACCCGGAACTCCACCGCTTCGCCGTCATCGGTGAGGCCGAACTCGGCGTCGCTGTCCACGGCCGCCAGGATCGCATCCTCCACCGACGGTTCGGCGGGCTCCGCCTCGTCCGCTTCGTCGCCCGGTTCGGCGTCGAAATCGTCTTCTCCCCCAGTCGCGACGGCTGGACGGACCTCGTCAACAGCCGCCTTGGCTGTCTTCCGGCCTGACCGTTTCTTCGGAGCGACTGGGCCAGGTGTGGTTTCCTCTTCCGCCACTTCTGCCGACACGCTCTTCCTTGCCATCATCCAGTCATCCTTTACGCTCAACGTCTCGATCAATCGTTCCCAGGGTAAAAAAAAACCCGCTCCTGTCAAGCCCGCACTCAATTATGCATGAGAGTCCTGCCCTACGCAACCCTAGCCCGGCACATTGACCGTCCCGGCTGGAATGGATCCAGCCCAAAAGGCGTTATCACTCATGGACATCCTGCGTCACGACGCACCGGTCGAAAGGACACCATGGCTCCACGCGCCAGCTACCCCTCTCCCAGCGCGACCCAGAAAGACGCCGTCGGGTTCTACCTCGACGCCATCTCGCACCAGCAGCTGCTGGGCGCCGAAGAAGAGGTCGAGCTCGCCCGCCTCACCGAGGTGGGCGTGTACGCGGACTACCTCCTCGCCTCGCCCGCCACTCCCCGGCCGGGGAACGCCACCGATGATGAACTCATCAGCCTGCGTACCCGCGGCGAGGAAGCCAAACAGCGCTTTATCGGCGCCAACCTCCGGCTCGTCGTGTCGATCGCGCGGAAGTACGGGCGGGAGACACTGTCATTCCTCGACATCGTCCAGGAGGGCAATGTCGGTCTCATCCGTGCGGTCGAGAAGTTTGATTATACGAAGGGCTTCAAGTTCTCCACGTACGCCACGTGGTGGATCCGTCAGGCGATCTTCCGGGCCATCGCCGCCCAGGGCCACATCGTGAAGATCCCCGTCCACGTGGCGGAACAGATCTCGCGGCTCGCCACGGCCACCCGCCGGCTGACCACCGTCCTCGGCCACGAACCCACCGGCCGCCAACTGGCCGACGAACTGGGCCTGACCGAGGCCGAGGTCATGGAACTGACCAACTACACGCGCCCGCACGCCTCCCTCGACGCACCCTTGACCGAGGGCGAATCGGCCACGCTCACCGACCTGATCGCCGCGGGCGACAAACTCTTCCCGATAAGCGGACCCCACGCGTTCCAGGAGACCGAGACACTGAACGACATGCTGGGCGAACTCGACGACCGGTCGGCCGACATCGTCCGGCGCCGGTTCGGGCTGCTCGACGGGCGGCCCAACCGGCTGACCGAGATCGGCGAACACTGGGGCATCAGCGCCGAGCGCGTCCGCCAGATCGAGCGCAGCGCCATGGCGAAGCTCCACTCGGTCTCGCTCGCCGCGTAGGTGCTTAGGGAAACGATGATCTACCATGTGCCGTCATCCGACCGCCAGGACGGGCGATCTACGCCTACTACATGTTGCGATGGACGTCCAGTCCATGTACAACATGTAGTAGGCGTATCTCATCCCGCCTGACGCCCGGCTGACAACACAGCGTAAATCATCGGTTCCCTTAACGGCTGATCAGCGCCACCGGGCACGCCGCGTGCGCGAGGACGGCGCGCAGCGGCCCGCCCAGGCTCATCGCCGGCCGGGGCTTCACCCCGAGCACGAGCAGGTCGACCGGTGACGACTCCTGGATGAGCTCGTCGGCGAGCACGCCCCGCTGCGAACGGACCCGGATCTCCAGGTCGCTGAACTGCTGCGGCACCGGCTCGACCATCCGCTTCAGCCCGGCCAGGACGCGCTCCTCCCACTGACGTTCCTGGGCGGCGGTCGCCGGCAGGAACGACACGATGCTCGTCGGCTGGTACGGGATGACGTGGACCACGTCAATCGTGGAGGGCCGCGTACGCGCCTCCTGGCACGCCCACCGCAACGGCTTGTCGCCGGACCCGCCCATGGCCACGGTGACCCGGTGGTACCGGCCCGTCGGCTCGGGCGTCGACGCCGCCGAGATGACGACCAGCGGGCAGTACGTCGCCGCCGCGAGCGTGGTCGAGGTCGAACCCACGAACATCCGCTCGATGCCTGAACTGGCCCGCCGGCCGACGATGAGGATCTCCGCCTCCTTGCTGAACTCGGCGAGGACGGTCGTGGGGTTGCCGATCACCACGTCGGTCCGGATCCGGTCCGCGGCCACGCCCATCGCCGTCGCCAGGTCGGCGGCCTGCTCCACGGCGGCCTGGCCGGCCTCCTTCAACACCGTCGGGTCGTAGATGATTCCCCAACCACCCGTCACCACCCCGTCGTCGACCGCGTTGACGAACCAGAGGTCACCGTCGAGCCGCTTCGCCCGGCCGATGCCGTACCGCGCCGCCCGGATCCCGTCGTCCGAGCCATCGATTCCTACCAGGATTCGCGGAATACTTCCAGTCATGGCTACTCCTTTCTGGGTTCATTCTCTCACCAAAACGCCATTTTTCAACCGGAAACGCTAAATCTCCGCCGGAAACGTCGTCGTACCGTTCAAACTGGCGGCGAGCAGGTCGTCCACCCCGTCGGCCACGTTGGTCATTTCCGTGATCGCCTGCCGCAGATGGGCCGGGACGAAGGGCGACGCCAAGATGGACATCGTGGCCATGATCTTGTCCCGGACCAGCGAGAACCGGACCCAGCGGGCGTGGGCGTTGACATCGTTCAGGACCTCGGCGGCGCGCGAGCGGCCGGTCACGTCGTGGACGAGCACAGAAAACAACCTGACCTCGCGCCCGTCCGGCGGGATCCGGATGAAGATCATCGTCGAGCCCACGCGGACCGCGAAGTCGCCGTCCTGGTCGCGGACCGGCGGCGCGCCGTAGACCTGGGCGAGCTCCTCGGCGACCGCGGCCGCGAGGTGCTCGTCGTCCAGCGGGCCCTGGGACAGGTTTTCCTCCGCGGCGATCCCCGGCGTGTCCGCCACGGCCGGTTCCTGCAGGATCTCGGCCAGCACGTCGGAGTCGAGGAAGACCGGGTGCTGGACGAGGAAGATCTCGCGCAGGACGGTGACGGCCGCCCCGGCCAGCCGCGCGCACTGGTCCTGGTCCACGGTGAGCCGACAGTCCGCGCCGGAACGCTCCCAGCCGAAGCCCGTCAGGCGCCCGATCTGGGCGGGCGTCAACCGGGTCCGCCCGGTCAGGGGTACGCGGGCCGTCAACCGGCCGCGGGTCTCCAGGCCGAAGCGGATGTACCACTCGCCGTCGTGGTCGAACGGCAGCAGCGTGAGCGGCTCGGTCTCGTCCATCATGGAGAGAACATCGGCCAGCCGGAGCGTGAACCGGCGCCACGCCTGCTCCACACTCCGGTCAAAATCAAAGTCGTCGGATGCCATCAGGTCTCACGCTAGCACGACCGCGGCCACCAGAATAACCCCGGCGGAGACCAGCGTGCCCCGGAAAATCGTGTCACGGGCGAACACCAGACGGACATCGTACCTCGTCGCGAAGACGAAGATGTTCTGAGCGGCAGGCAGGCAGGCGACGATCGTCACCGCGTACCGGGCGGCCGGGCCGAGGTGCAGCAGCGTGGCCAGGCCGAACGCGAGCACCGGCTGGACGAGGACCTTGAGGGCGACGAGACACCACGACTCGACCGCCTCAGCACCGTGCGCCGGCTTGGGATCCAGCCGGATCGAGACGCCGAACGCCAGCAGCATGAGAGGGATCGCAGCGTTGCCCAGTAACTCGACCGGGTATGTGACGAACGCCGGCGGAGTGGCCCCGGGGACCGCGCGGCCGAGCAGGTTGAGCCCCAGCCCGAGCAAAACCCCGACAGTCAGGGGGTTGCGGAACGGCAACGTGAGCGCGGCCGCGACGGTCGGGCGCCGGCCCTGGTCGCGGGCCCGCTGCCAGTCCAGAATCGCGAGGGCGACGGGCTGGAGCACGACCACCTGGATGAGCAGGACCGGGACGACCCAGGTGACATCGCGCAGCGCGTACGCTGCCACGGGGATCCCCAGGTTGCCGGCGTTCGTGTAGCAGGCGAGCAGCGTAGCAATGGTCCGGTCCGCCAACGAGCGGTGCAGAGCCACCGTGGCCACGACGGAGATGAC
>JAIRVA010000189.1 GCA_031254155.1 Propionibacteriaceae bacterium | reverse complement strand
CGGCGCACCATGCCCAGTCCCCGCCGCCGAGGTTGCCGACCGTCTGGTTGTACCACGACCTGACCGTGGTCTCGGTGAGGGTGCCGATGTCGGCTGTGACCTGGGTGAGGAACGTGTTGCGGTCCATGATGTTTCCTTTCAGAAGGGGTTGGTGAAGTCCCGGCCGGGGTGGCCGGGGCGTAGACGAGCGGGACGCCGGTTATCCGGCGGGTACGGTTTCGGCGGGTTCGGTGACCGGGCCGGGTTCAACTGGACGGGTGATGGCGAGGAGGTTCTGGCCGAGGGACACGTCGTTCCCGGCGTACAGGGCGGTCGTGATCCCCACAGCGGCGGCCTGGGCGACCGCGGCCCGGACGGCCGCCGACGCCGTGGCGAGCATGCTCGACGGGATCCAGTCGCCGACACTCCCGCCGAATCTGAGCATGCTCGGATCGCCGCGCCGGAGGAGCGGTTCGAGACGGTCCGCGATCCAGCCGGTGAGAGCGTGCTCGGCGACGGGTTCGCTGGTGTCCGCGTCGGGGCCGATCCAGGTGACGAGCACCTCGCCAGGCTCACAGGTAGCCTCGTCGGCCCGCCAGGTACCGAGTTGGACGACCCCGTTGAATGCCCGT
Organism: Propionibacteriaceae bacterium; assembly: GCA_031254155.1. GTDB lineage: Bacteria > Actinomycetota > Actinomycetes > Propionibacteriales > Propionibacteriaceae > WQYJ01. Next base: position 3,532 of record JAIRVA010000189.1, on the reverse strand, counting down.
TGGGTGATCCGGTTGTCGTCGTCGAGGCTGACCCCGGCGCGGTCCCCCGCGAGGATTTTTGCGGTGGTGAGTGTGTCGGCGTAGGCGAGGGTCCGGTCGCCTTGGCCTTCGACGGTCGCGATGATCTGCAGCATAGGGTGTGTCCTTACTTGGTTCCGTAGGCGACGACGATGATGGAGTAGGTTCCGCTGGACTGGCTCAGGGGTCGCACACAGTCAACAGTCCACCCGGAGACGTTGGGCATGGTGGTCATGCCGTTGTTGTTGGGTGTCACGGACACGCTGGTGATGGTCGCCCCGGTCGGTTTCGTGGGCAGGTTCGCGGTGCCGTAAAACTCGGATCCCCACGACGTGGTCATGGCCACGGTGACGGTGGTGGTTTGGGTCCACCGGTAGAAGTTCGTGCCAAGACGTTCCTCGTACCAGGAGCCGTTCATGGTCGCGATCCCGGTGGCGAAGGTGGGTGTCCCGGTGACGGTGAGCGCGCCCACGGTCGCGGGCACGAGCGGCGGGGTGACCGGGGCAGGAGTCCAGGTGGGTTCAGTGGTGTAGAAAGAGGCGGCCCATTTCGCCGGGTCTTTCCACGCGTCGGCGGTCCCGCCGGTGTAGTGCAGGTCGGCGGCGACGGACAGCCCCGGATAGGACCACACGGTGGTGGTCGTGCCGAGCAGGACACAACAGGCGGTCCCGTCGTAGGCGAGCCGCACTGTTGTCCCGCACGGCGGCGACCCGTGCACCATGACTGACGTGTTCGTCCACGCCGAACTGGCCGCATTACTGTAGTTGTACCCGCCGATGGTGATCGTCCAGGCGGAGTTGGCCGAATAGTTGAACCCCCGGATGGCAAGCACCATCATGGTGGAGTTCCAGGCCACCGGCAGGGCGAGTTTCAGCACCCCGGTCATCGACGACGCCGAGTTGTAGTACGAATACGCCAGGGGGAGCACGACCCGGCTGTTCAGGGTTTGCGCGATGCCGCGCCGGGCGTTGATCCACCATTGCGCGTCGATCGCGCCCGCGGTCTCCCCGACCCCGCCGATGCCGATCCCGTTCGCGTCGGCCCGGAAGTCCAGGTCGACCTGGGCCGTGCCGACCGACCACTGGGTTTGCGCGACCCCGCCCAAACCGTCGGTCACGGTGAGCCGCACATCGTACGTGGATGTCGTCTGGAGTGCGGCCGCGCCGACCGTGGCCCGCGTGCCCGAGGTGAGGGTCACCGTCTGGGTCGTCCACGTCGTCGCGGTCGAGACCTTGTATTCCAGTTTCGTGGTGGCCGTGTTCTTCGACGCGCACGACGCGTACGCCCACGTGGCGAGGACGGACGCATACGTGCCCGTGAGTTGGTTCGCCGCCCCGGCCGAGTCGCACCGCCACACTTGTGACGGGGTGATGGTGGGCGGGGCGTATGCTTCCACCGTCATCGTGACCGTTTTCGACGTGGCCCGGCCCCGCGAATCCGTCACCGTCACCACGACCGACACCGTGCCCGACGTGCGGATCACATCCGTCGTCGTGTACGACGCCGTGTCCTTGTCCAGGGTCGTGTCGGACGAGTAGGTGGGTCCTTTCACCGACCAGCGGGCCAGCGTCGCACCCGTACCGGCCGCGGCGGAGGTGAGGTCGACTTTCCCTTTCGACTGGTGTTGCACCGCGACCCCCCATGCTGTGGGCACCGTGTTGTCCACCCGCGACACCACAGCGTTGAACGACGGTTTGTACGTGTCCGTGTCGGGGATCGTCACGGTGAACGTCGTCGTGGTCGTCCCGATCACGGTCGACCCGGACTTGGTGGTGACCGTGACCGTGCACGTGTCCGACACTTTCGCCGGGACCGCCGACGCCGCCGACGCGGGGATCGTGAACGCCTGGCTCGTGGCGACCCCGGTGTGTGACCCGATCACCGCCGCACCGATCTTCCAGGTGATGTCATGGGTGAACGACGTGGACGCCCGGGTGATCGTGACCGTTTGTGACCCGCCCACCGCAACCGATGCCGACGACAGGGCGACCGTGGACGCCCGCGGGATTTGTGTCAGCTCCCACGAGCCTGAACAGGTGAGGTTCTTGTCCGAGTAGAACCATGCGGCCAACGCCGTCGAAAAGGATGCTTTGCCTTCCGTGTCGTGGATGATCGTGGCCGTGCCCGACCGCAGCGGGTGCGTGCCCGCACCCGACTGGTTCGACCAGACCCCCGCCGTGATCGTCTGCCCCGCAATCGACGAGCCGTCCAGGATTTTGATCGCGTTCGACTTGTACTGCGGCGCCGTGCCCGGCAAGCCCTCCCACCCGGCCTCCCACGTGATCGTCGTCGAATTCGACTCCGCCGACTGGGACTGTTGCGCCCACGACACGTAGAACCGGGAGTTCGGGGTCGACCCCGACGCGACCGTCGCCGTATACGCGACCCCTGATGTCACTGCTGCCATGTCACGCCTTCCTCACCCACATGCCCCCCGTCGGGCTGGGCTCCCACACCCGGTTCCCGATCCGCAGGGTTTTCTGCACCGTCATATCCGAAATCACCCCGCCCGTGGCCAGGTACGACGCGACCTCGGCGCCGTTGACCTGGATCGACAACCCCGACGCCCCGTACACGGTCTTCGTCGGCGCTTTCGACTCGCCCACCTCGACCCCGGCCGACCCCAGCCGGATCAGTGTCTCCCGTGCCTGGGTTTCCGCGACGACCGCGCCGTTGACCTGCTCGACCCGTTCCGTGGCCTTGCTGATCTTCACGTCCAGCCCCTGGTCGGTCAGCAAGGCGGCCGCCGCGGCGGCATCCGTCACCTGCGTGAACCGGGTCTGTGTCACATACGTCGACGCGACCTGCGCCAAAATCTTGTCCGGCTGCTGCTCCACATTCGACGACACCGTCTTCAACGTGACCGCGACATCCGCCGCCGCGTCCGCCGCCAGTTGCGCCGCCGTCTCGGCCGGCGGCAGCCAGGCGCGGGCGAACAACGGGCCCGCCACCCATTCACACCCCGGACTGTCCCCGTCGAACCAGGCGCCCACCGTGTCAGCCTTCTCCACCAGCAACCCGTCCACGTCCAGGGTGAACCCGGCCGGCAACGCCTGGGCTGCCGCGGCGAAATTCAGGTCCGCCCTGGCCCACCGGGTCGTCGCACCCGTCACCGTCACCGTCGCCGTGACTCTGGTCCACACCCCCGCCGGACATTTCACCCCCGGCCCGTCTGTCGACGCGATCCCGGCCTGGGCGGCCGTATACGCATAGATCCCGGTACTCAGGTTCACCTCGGCCGACGGTTTCACATACACTGACACGCCCAGCTTGTCACCCGCGGCCGTCTCCACGAACGCGGGCGTCCACACCCCCGTGTTCGCCAGGTCGACGTTCGCCGTCGTTGTCGTGGCCGCCGCCGCGAGGGTGAACCGTTGCACAAACCCGGCCCCCGACGGTGTGCCCGTCGCCGCCGGACGTGTGACTGCCGGCGCGGTCCCGCCCCAGCCCGCGGCCGCACCCGTCGAGGCGAGAATGTTCGTCTGCGCGGTCGCTGTCGCCCAGCCCGCCCAGT
>JAIRVA010000182.1 GCA_031254155.1 Propionibacteriaceae bacterium | reverse complement strand
CGAGACCGGGCTCGCCGCCGACATCATGGCGACGGGTATCAGTCAGACCGACCTGGCCGCCTCGCCCGAGGGTCGCTGGCTGGCAGCGAACGCCTGGCGGTTCGGCCTGATCCTGCGCTACCCGGCGGGCAAGGAGTCGGTGACCGGGATCGCGTACGAGCCCTGGCACTTCCGGTACGTCGGCCAGCCGCACGCCTCGTACTGCCATGCGCACGGCCTCACGCTCGAAGAGTACATCGACTTCCTGCACCAATGGGGAGGGTACGAGACCACGGTGGACGGGACTGCATATAAGGTGAGGTACGAGCGGGACGACGCTCCCCCAGCGGGCGACCGTACCACCGTCTCCGCCGACAACACGGGAGGCTACATTGTCACCACCTGGTGAACACACGGTGCTCGTCTGCGACGATGACGCAGACATCGGGGCCGCGCTCACGATCTATCTCACCCAGGCCGGCTACCGCGTCCTCACAGCGCGGGACGGCCTGGAAGCGCTGCAGGTGACCGCGCGCGAGACCGTTCATCTCGTGCTTCTCGATGTCATGATGCCCCGCCTGGACGGGATCCAGACGGCCGTCCGGCTCCGCGAGACCAGCCACGTCCCGATCCTGTTCCTCTCCGCGAAGGCCGAAGACACCGACCGCATCCTCGGCCTCACCATGGGCGGGGACGACTACATCACGAAGCCGTTCAACCCCGTCGAGTTACTGGCCCGCGTCAAGGCGGCGCTCCGGCGGTACACCCGCTTCAGCGGGCTGGCCGAGACCACCGGGTCAGCCGACGGTACCACCCTCCAGACGGGCGGGCTCGCCCTCGACACCGAGAGCAAACGGGTGACGGTCGACGGCGACGAGGTCCAGCTGACCGCGCTGGAGTACGCCATCCTCGAGTTGCTCATGCGTAACTTGGACGCCCTGCTGACGTCGGCCCAGATCTACGAGGCCGTCTGGGACCGGCCGGCGTTCGACGTGGCGAAGACCGTCTCCGTCCACGTCCGCCACATCCGCGAGAAGATCGAAGCGGACCCGAAGAACCCCCGCTACCTGAAGGTCGTCTACGGGCTGGGCTACAAGGTGGGGCGGCGAAAGTGAGCACTCGCCCAACGCTGGCCATCATCCGGGCCGGGGCCCTGATCCTGGGTTTCTTCGCCGCGATTGCGGTGGTCAGCGCCCTCTCCGAGCTGTTCTACAACACCGTCTGGCTCCGCCCTCTCGTTCTACCCCCGGCCCTGGCGTTCCTCCTCCTGCCCGCCTGCGTCGGCCTGGTCGTCTGGTCCGTCTGGCGTACCGACGCCCACGTGACTCCGCCCGCCTGGTCACGGGTCGACCCCCTGCTCGCGGCCCCCCTGGTGTTCGCCGCTGTCATCGTCGTCAAACAGGTCATCACCCTCGCGCTCCGGACCTGGCCCGTCCCCGCACAGATCAGCCAACTGGGCGTCACCGGGCTGGCCGTCACCGCGTACGGTCTCACCATGGCTCTCCTCGTGGAACTGATCGTGCGGGCACGCGACAAGCGACTGGGGGAGACTCTAGTCTGGGTCCGGCTCGTCCGGACGGTGGGTGCCCGCAACCCGATCGTCTGGCTGCTGGCGCTCCTGCTCGCCAGCGGGCTGGTCGTCGTCTACCTCGTCTTCCCACGCCTGTTCACCTCTCCCGGTTACCCACCGGCCGTCGGCTTCCCGCTCTTCGGTTTCGCGGTGGTCGAACTTGTCGCGTGTACGTTGGTCGCCTCGTACCTCGTCGTCCAGACCGCCCGGATGGGCGAGGCGGTGGCCGAGCGGCTCAAAGCCGAGCAGTTCAAGGTGGAGCTCATCACCAACGTCTCCCACGACATCCGGACCCCGCTCACGAGCATCGTCAACTACGTCGACCTGCTCAAGACCCTGCCGGTCGAGCGGGACGATTTCCGGGAGTACGTGAGCGTGCTCGACCGGAAGTCCGCCCGGCTGAAGACCCTCATCGCCGACCTCCTGGAGGCTTCCAAGGCGTCAACCGGCAACGTTTCGGTCACGCCGAGCATGCTCGACTTGACGGAGATCACGGGCCAGATCACGGGTGAGTTCGACGACCTGTTCGCGGCGCGGCGCCTCACACTGGTCGTCCGCGGGGCTGATGGGCCGATACCGGTGGTGGCCGACAGCCAGCACCTCTGGCGCGTCCTGGAAAACCTGTTCGGCAACGCGGCCAAGTACGCCCTGACGGGGACGCGGGTCTTCGCCGACATCGGGGTTCAGAGCGGCCGAGCGACGTTGTCGCTCAAGAACACGTCGGAGGCCCCCATCGACGGGGCGGCCGAGGCCCTGATGGAGCAGTTCATCCGCGGCGACCGGGCCCGGCAGTCGGAGGGCAGCGGGCTGGGGTTGTACATCGCCCGGAGCCTCCTGGATCTGATGGACGGCGAGCTCACCATCCGGGCAACCGGCGACCTGTTCGAGGCCGAGGTCAGTCTTCCGCTCGGGCCAACAACTCTGGCCGCCGCTCGCGGGTGAGCGCCTCGGCCTGCTCGCGGCGCCACTCGGCGATTTTCGCGTGGTGGCCGGAGAGCAGGATCTCGGGTACATCGCGGCCCCGCCACGACGCGGGTTTGGTGTAGACGGGGTACTCCAGTCGGTGACGCAGCGACTCGGAGTGGGATTCCTCAGTGAGCGACTCCGGGTTCCCGATGACCCCGGGCAGGAGGCGGACGATGGCCTCGGTCATCGCCAGCGCGGCCACCTCACCCCCGTTCAAGACGTAGTCACCGAGCGACAGTTCGCGGACCTCCGTGAGAGTCCGGGCGTACTCCGGCACGCGGGCGTCGATCCCCTCGTACCGCCCGCACGCGAAGACGAGGCGGTCGTACGCCGCCAATTCCTCCGCCTGCCGCTGGCTGAACAACGCGCCGCTGGGCGTCGGGATGACGAGGCAGGCCGGGGTCTCCCCGCCGAGCACCGCGTCCAGGGCCTCGCCCCAGGGCTCCGGCTTCATCACCATGCCGGCGCCGCCCCCGAAGGGGGTGTCATCGACGCTGCGGTGCACGTCGTGGGCCCACTGCCGCAGGTCGTGCACCTGGACCTCGAGCAGCCCGGTCTGGGCCGCCTTGCCGACCAGGGACAGCGTGAGCGGGGCGAAGTAGTCCGGGAAGATTGTGACGTAGTCGAGTTTCATCAGTCCTCCAGGAGGCCGGGAATGGCGGCGATGACGATCCGGCCCTGGGCGAGGTCCACCTCGGGGACCAGATCGCCGACAAACGGTACGAGGCGCTCGTCCGCAGCGGTTTTCACCACCAGCAGATCCTGGAAACCCAGGTGCTCGACCCGGCTGACCCGGCCCGCCACCGCCCCGGTGGTCGTCACCACCGCCAGCCCCACGAGCTGATGGTCGTAGAACTCGCCCTCGTCAGCCGGGGTCTCGTCGTCATCAACCAGGGCCGTCAACTCGGCGCCGGTCAACTGTTCGGCGGCCGTCCGGTCGGCGATGCCGTCGAACCGGACGAGCCCCCGGTCACCCTGGCGGTGGAAGGCGGTGACGGTCAGCGGGCGGGTACCCACGTACACCACAGCACCCGCCCGGAAGCGATCCGCCGGCGAGTCAGTCGTGAGGTCGACGAACAACTCACCGGTCAACCCGCGGGCGCGCCCCAGCGTACCCACGGTGACATCAATCTGCGGCATAGCGGCGGCGCGTCGCCTCGTCAGTAACGCCGCGGCTTCGGCGGATGACGGTCAACGTCCAGGAAGTCGACCCGGACGTGCTCGTGACCGGCGAGCGCACCCACGACCGTCCGCAACGCCTGCGCGGTCCGGCCCTGCCGACCGATCACCTTGCCGATGTCGTCCGGGCTGACGCGGACCTCAAGGGTCCGGCCGCGCCGGAAGTCCAGGTCGCGGACCCGGACCTCGTCCGGGTGCCCCACGATGCCACGTACCAAATGCTCCAAGGCATCGGTCAACATGTCAGTCCTTCGTCTCTTCGGAGTCGGCCTTGGCCTCGGGCTCCACCTCGGCGGGCTTTTCGGCCGGCGCCTCGGCCGCTGGCTTCGCGGTCGTCCGCCGTGCCCGGACGGGCTCGCCGCCTTCCGGAGCGGACTCGGCCGCCGCATTATACCGCGCCAGACGATCCGGCCTGGGCTTCTGGGGCTCGATCCCCGAGGGCGACTCGTCGCCGGTGAACTTCTGCCAGTCGCCCGAGCGCTTGAACAGCGCCACGACGGCCTCCGTGGGCTGGGCGCCGACGCCCAACCAGTACTGCGCGCGCTCCGAGTTGACCTGGATCACGGACGGATCGTTCTTCGGGTGGTAGATGCCGATCTCCTCGATCGCCCGGCCATCGCGCTTCTGGCGCGCGTCCATGACGACGATACGGTAGTGAGGCGCGCGAATCTTCCCAAGCCTCTTCAAGCGAATCTTGACAGCCACTAGTGTGTTATCTCCTGTTGTGAATGTGCCCGGTGTGGGCGGTGAACCGAGCCCGGGCGAAGGTGGGGGCCTTTGACCCGGTGTCCGGAGGGGACCCATGCCAGCTGGAGATAGAGGGCGCCACCCGACACAGATACGCAGACCTATCTTGCCAGAAAACGACTGTCACCGCCATTCGACGTCACCTTCTTCGTCGACCCGGAGCGGATCGGGAGGGTGTCACGCAAAAGACTCCTTGCCGAACAGCCGACTCTCCAGATCCTCAATGTGACGGGTGAGATCGACCGGATCGAGTGTCCGATGATGCTCACGTAGTGCCGCCTGTTGGCATACAGTGATTACACCTGGATCAAGCAGGGGTTCGAAAGGAGTACGCGGCAGGTCGTGACTACGGCGACTAGTGCCATCCCCTCGAAGTTCCAAACCAGTGAACCTCGTTGTGGGAACAAAGTGATTACGACGCTCACCTCGATACCGCCATAGCTCATCCATGATGACGTGGTCGTAACGAGCGTTGTGAGGCAGGCGAGGAACGCCGTCCATGACCAGCGGGCTAGACGCGACCGCCACGTACCGTATTGACACGCCGGCCGCCTCAGCCGCCTGGGTTACCGGATTGGGCGAAAGATGAGGGTCGGCGTTAATTTCAAGTAGAGTCACGTCAAACGGGAAGCTACCAACCATCCTGACGACGGCAGGCATCACCTCGGCGGGGCATTGCGCCGATGCGGTCGACACCCAACCACAATAGAGGTCAATCGCTTGAAAGGTCCAGTACGCCCGCCCGTCCGGGCCCACATCCGACCTCATACTAACGACGAGAAGGCCTGGTTTTGCCTGCACTTGTTCTCCCTGGACAATCCTGGTCATAAAGGAATGGTGACGCCAAGGCTGGCGCGGCGGACGAGGGCAACCTGCCTCAGCACGAGCGGCCGCCAAGTAACGGTCGACAGTCGCAGCGCTCATCCAGGTTAGCTCGGTACGGACCTGGGCTGAGTATCCGTCTTCGCCTAGCCGTAGTTCATGGTGCCGCTCCAGCGCGTCAAGCAAGCCGGGCAGGGCAGCCACGAGGTACTTGCCACAGATCTGCCCACTGGCCAACCAGACCTTCTGTAGTATCTCGGCGGTTTCCGGCGAGTAGCGACGCCTTCCCCAACCTTCGTGGACCGCCCCCGGTCCAGACCGAGCGCCGAATGATGAGTTCACGGACTGAGCCCGGCACACCGCGTACTCCTCACGTCACAAAGAGCACAACATCGTGGGGCGCAAGCGGCTCCAGAACACTAGTACCGAAAACATCGTGATCGCCGGGAAGATCAATGCTGCCACATACCCGACGGGGTGAGTCGGCCAGGTTGATCACCGCGCGAGCGACGTGGCCGCTGGCGAGCCGGCGGTCCCAAACATCCCACTCACCATCAAGCGTTGTCAGTGTTGCGGATGGCGATCCGTCTTGGTCTAGAGCGAGAACAGTATCGTTCCGCAACAGCTCGACAATATCCAGCGAAGCAGTCCGGATGTCGTTACCAGCGAGCAAGGGGGCCGACAACATGGCCCACATCACCAGGTGGGACTTCGACTCGGCGTAGGTGAGGGCCGGATGGCCGACCTGCAAGAAGTCTGGGTCATTCCAGCCGGACTTCGGTCCGCTGACCGCACTCCAGCGAGGATCGGCCGTGGCCTGAGCCACGGCGACGATTGAGTCCCAGGTGGGGAGCAGGTCAGCGGTAGTCCGCCACATGTGGGTTAGCCGGGGTGCCCAAGCGGGCTCGTCTTCTTCACCCCACGTACTCGCCGACATGATCATGTCCCGGCCGGTCGACGCAATCGCCTCGTTCCAGCAAGCGAAAACGTCCGCCGCCCGTCCCCGGTTGCGAGCTTCGTCGACCCCGCACCAGTCGATCTTGAGAAAGTCAACGCCCCACTCGGCGAACGAGTCGGCGTCCACTCGCTCATGACCCAGACTCCCCGTGGCTGGGGCCCCACAAGGCCCACAGCCTTCCTCGCCACCACAGGCATACACATTGGCCACCGTGTACAGCCCGAACTTCAAACCCCGCTCGTGAACAAACTCCGCCACCCACGGGATCCCGTGCGGGAACCGGCGTTCGTCCCAGCGCAGACGCCCAGACTCATCGCGAGGCTGACAGGGATCCTGCCACCGGTCATCAATATTCAGGTACACATACCCCGAGTCGCGTAGCCCTCGGCTGACCAGGCTGTCAGCGGTTTCGAGAATCAGCTTCTCACTGAGAGCGACCCCGCCGGGCAGCGCCGGATCGGCATCCGCGGGCAAGCCATGCATCCCGCCGAAGGGATTGTATGAGTTCCACCCCATGGGCGGGCGCGGAGCCAACCGGTTGCGGGGATCATAAAGTGTGGCCATGGCTACCCCTTCACACCTGAGAACTTGACACCCTGAACGATATAGCGCTGGAAGACGAAGAACCCGATCACGAGCGGCAAGACCGAAGCCAGCGAGCCGGCGAACAGACCGGGCAGATCAATCGAGTAGGAGTTGAGCGATGACGAGATGGCTACCTGGACCGTCCAGGTTGACTCATCTTGCCCAACGACGAGGGGCCACAAAAACGCATTCCAGCTATTGATGAACCCAATCGAGCCCAGCGCGATTGTGACTCCCCTGGCGTTGGGCAGCACGATTCGCACGAAGACACCCGCTCGCCCAAGCCCGTCAATCGTACCTGCCTCTTCCAACTCAGTCGGAAAGTCGAGGAAAAACTGCCGGTAAATGAACACCATGAAGACGTTGAACAAGCCCGGCACGATAATCCCCGCCAGAGTGTTGATCCAGCCCAGTTTCGCGACCACGGCGAAGGTCGGTATGAAGGTGACGGCGCTGGGTACCATCATGGTAGCCAGCAAGGCGGCGAACACAACGTTCCGGTAGCGGTACCTGATCCGGGCCAAGGCGTACCCCGCCAAAGCCGCAATAACAAGTTGCGCCATCGTCTGGATCGACGCGATCAGCAGCGAGTTGCCCATCCCGCGCACAACCGGTGACCCGGCCCGGAACACACCCCGCAAACTCTCGAACTGGAGTTGCGCCGGAAACCACCTCCAGTTGCCACTGGTGATGTCTTGCCGCGAACTGACTGCATTTCGTACCATGACGTAGTACGGTGCCAGGAACAGCAGGCTGAAAAAGCTGAGCGCGACGTAGACTGGTGCGAGTGACCACCGCCGAGGACGGCGACGGGCCGTATCAACGCTCTTCACGGGACACCCCAAACAACTTACCCTGCAACAGAGTGAAGACAATGATGATCGCCGTCAATATGAAGGCCCCTGCACTGCCCAACCCGTAGTTCTGACTCCCGAAGGCGACCTGATATAGATAAACTAAAGGTGGTAAGCTGTCAGCGACGGCGCTCTGCCCGCCGAGCAGCAGGATGTTGTAGAACTCGTCGAAGGCCTGGAAAGCCCCGATCAGACAAAGCATCATGATCGCCACCGTCGTGTTACGCAACAATGGCAGGGTAATGTACCGCAGTTCTTGGAGGCGGTTTCGCACTCCGTCCACTCTTGATGCCTCATAGAGTTCCTGCGGAATCTCCTGCAACCCCGCTGTAAAGAGAATCATGTAGAACCCTGACTGTAGCCAGAGGCGGACCGTCACCAGCACCACCCACACTGCAGCGGGAGCCTTCCCTCCCACCCAGACCACTGGATCCAGGCCAAACCAGCGAAACACCGTGTTGGCGAACCCCGACGGCAAACCATTAAAGAGACTGATCTTCCAAATAGCCGAAGCCACGACGTATGAGCAGGCCGTCGGTATGAAGATGACTGTTCGGAAGAACCCCTTCCCGCGCGGCACCGCGTCGATGAGCAGTGCGAGCAGCAATGAGAAGCCGATGGTGAGGGGTACGATCAGAAGCGCGAACGTCGCGATCATGATCAGCGAGCCTCGGAAAGACTTGTTCTGCAATATGGTGGAGTAGTTGGCCAAACCCACGAACCCGGTGGGGGTGATCGTGGCCTGCGCGGCAGATAACGACAACCACAATCCCCAGACGATGGGCACCAACACGAACACGACTACTCCGAGCGCCATCGGCCCGACGAAGGCCCAGAAGGCCCGCGCATCGCGGCGGCGCGACGCGCCGCGTACCGGAGCCAATTGGCTCCTCGTATGCAAACGCGCCGCGCTCACTCGTGACATATCTGTGGTCATTCTCTAGATCTTGAATCCGGCTTTGATCCGGTCGACTTCGGCGGAAATCGTAGCCCGCGCGCCTTCGATGGCGGTATCGGGGTCGGCACCGTTCTTCACGACATCGTTTAGCGCCGTCGCCAGCGCAGTCTCGGCCGCGGTCGACCAGTAAACGCCACTCTCGAGATGCCCATCGTCGGCGATTGCCTTGATGAACAAGGACGCGGGAGGCTTCGCGAGATTCGGCGCGGCATCGACGATGGACTGACGGACGGGGGCCGTACTACCAAAGGCTGTTGACCATTCCGTCTGTGCCTCGGTGTTGTCGATCCACAGCCACTTGGCAAACTCCTTCGCTGCCTCAATGTTGGCGCTCTTCGCGTTCACCTGCTGGTACCAACCACCAAACCATGTCGCGGGGGCGCCTTGAGCATCGGCCGCGGGCCATGGCACCACGCCGAAGTCGTCACCAAGGGCACTCTCAACAGCGGGTAGCGTCCATTGACCGCCCCACTGCATCGCCGTCAAGCCGTCGATAAATGCACTAGAGTCGTACCAGTCGGTCGGGGCTCCGAGCAGAAGAGCGTCGGTTGCGCACAACTCCTTCATCTTCTCAAAGGCGACTTTCGTCCGAGCCGGATCAAGCACCACCTCACCGCTCGCCTGATCCACGATCTGCGTGCCGGCGGACCAAACGGCGATCTTGGGCAGCTGACCCGACGTGCAACCGTCATTACCGATGAAGAGCCCCTTCTGAGTGCTCGTGGTCAGAGCTTTGGCGGCGGCGATGAGGTCATCCATCGTGGCCGGTGGCTTAATGCCCGCCTCATCGAGCATGCTCTTGCGGTAGAAGAGCAGCCCGGTACCATCGGACATCGGCACACCGTAGATGTGCTGGCCAACGGTGACCGCCGCAATGTTCTTCGGATTGAAGTCGCTCAGAGCCTCACCGAAGAGGTCGTCGACCGGCGAGACTTGGCCGGCCACAATTCGTTCTCCGACCGGCGCGGACTCAAAGAGGTCAGGCCCCTCTCCAGCCAACAGCGCCGCATTGAGCTTCGTCTCGTAATCACCCACCACCCACGTCACCGTGACTTTGATGGCGTCCTGGCTGGCGTTGAAATCCGCGGCATACTTTTCGACCGCCTCCTTCGTGCCAGCCTCACCGTACTCGTGATACCACTGTGAGATTTTGACCGGGCTGGCGGCCGGGGCACCCCCAGACTCCGACGTGTTTCCCGGACTGCTGCACGCGGCCAGAAGCAGCAGGCTCAAGCCGGCCGCCACGACGCCAAACCTACGCTGGCGCCCTCGCTTTGTCTGTAACTTATCCATCGTTGGATTCTCCATTCATTTTCGTGTTTATTTGTTGTTCATAGCCGGACTATCGAAAAGTCGCCCGAGTACCGCACAGGCGGCCCCCCGGGCCCACGTTTCAAAGTCCAGGCTCTCCGTCACGACTGTGAAACCTCCGGCCAGCGGCGGGAACACCTCCGCCCGAAGTGCTTCACGCATCGGGTCGAGGCGCCAGTGGCCAGCATCCACTCCCTCACCCGTGACGATAACCTTTTGCGGCGCCAGGAGGTTGATGAGAGCAGCCACTCCCCAACCGAAGGCCGCACCCGACCGAGCGAGTTCGTTTTGAGCGAGCTTGTCGCCCTCGTCAGCGGCCTTGATAATCTGTCGCATCGTCAGATCGTCCACGACGAGTGAACTCGCCTCACCTCGTGCGATCCCTTGCCTGACCTCCCGTACAACCGCCGGATCGGCCGCCACGGCTTGGAGACAGCCTTGCCCGCCACACTCGCACTGCGGGCCATCGGGAGTCATCCGCAGGTGCCCCAGCTCGCCGGCCGCACCCCGAACCCCTCTCACCAGTCTCCCGCCCACCACGACGCCGGCACCAATACCCTGACCGATAGTAACAACGACAAAGTCATCACAACCCTGACCCTGGCCGAACCAGCGTTCGGCGATGGTCACAGTGTTCACGTCATTCTCGATCTGGACGGGCAGTCGAAGGCGGGCCGATAACCGATCAGCCATGGGCACTGGTGGGAAGTCCGGGAAGTTACGCGACAACACAATCGTGCCTCGACCAGGCTCAATCGGACCACTGATACCCACTCCGACGCCAAGCACCTGGGTCCGCGCCAGCCCGGCCCGCGCGATGGCGCTCGTCACCACTTCGTCAATAATGTCCAGTACATCCTCCGGACACCGGCAAGGGGTGATCGGTACGGTCTCGTGCAGGATGACCCGGGCAAACAGGTCGGTTACCACCACCGCGAGCGAAGAGTCAAGGAGTTTTAGCCCCACGACGTACCCCCGTTCTGGGTTGATGTCGAGCAGGGTGGAGCGCCGGCCGCCGCGAGCCCCCGTTGCTTTGGCGGTACCGACCTCGTGGAGCCAGCCCTCGGTTGCCAACTCAGCAATGATGCTTGACACCGTCGCTTTCCCCAGGCCAGTTGCCGCCACAATGTCGGCCTGAGAGATACGCCCCTGAGCCTGGAGCAGTGTGAACACCGTTCGCCGGTTTGCCTGGCGAACTATGGATCGGCTGTCGCCGTTGTTCATAACAGCTTCTCTCTCATTTATAGTTCGTACGGAGATGGAACTATCATACGAAGGGAAGTCGTGTCCGTCAACCATAAGGAGACCACCCAATGCCCGCTGCACCTCTACACCTGCGAAACGGTGGCGTCAGCCTCGTCCTCGCGCCTGACCCCTGGGGAATCCCGGAAGTCATCCATTGGGGTCGCGCTGTGTCGGAACACGAAGCCGACGGCCTCGTGGCGACTGCGCTCTCAGCCATCATGAACTCGTCCTGGGACCAACCGCGTTCTTTTTCCATCACCGCCAGCCGGTTCCACGGCTGGTCCGGCACGCCCGCACTCGGCGTGCGGACAAAACTGGGAGTTCCCGTCCTTCTCACCCGCACCCACCAGGCTGAGACGACCGATTCCGGGAGTCGCGCCTCGATCACGATCCGGGACGACGGAGAACAGGCCGAGGTCATTTTCCACTACGACCTTGCCCCCTCCGGTATCCTGTCGGCGTGGGTGGAGGTTCGCGCGACGGGGGTCGACGTCCTTGAGGTTACGGCCGCGCGACTGGTCATGCCGCTACCGCTCCGTGCCGGCGAAATCCTGGACTTCAGCGGCGGTTGGGCGGGCGAACGACGCCCCCAGCGCCGCGCCGTAGCCGACGGGACCTGGCGGCGCGCGACTCACCGTGGGCGCCCGGGACACGACGCCGCGTACGTTTCCGCTGTCGGTACACCTGGCTTCGGCTTTCGGCACGGCGAGGTCTGGGCTGCCCACCTGGCCTGGAGTGGAAACCAGGAATACTTCATAGAGAGGTTGCCCGAGGGAGCCGGTACTCACACCGGCGTACTCGGCATCGGTGAGGTACTGGAGCCGGGCGAGATCAGCCTTGCACCGGGCGAGACGTACCGCAGTCCAACAGCGCTGTTCGCCTGGAGCGACCATGGACTGGATGGGCTGTCGGCACACTTCCACGAGTGGGTACGCGCCACCCCAGCGTACCCACGAAGCCCCCGCCCTCTGCTACTCAACACCTGGGAAGCCGCGTACTTCGACCACGATCCCGCCCACCTGCACCGCCTAGCTGATCTTGCCGCGACAATTGGAGTTGAGAGGTTTGTCCTCGACGACGGTTGGTTTGAAGGGCGGCGCCACGACCAGGCCGGGCTGGGCGACTGGTACGTCGACACAACCGTCTGGCCGGACGGACTGAGACCGTTGAGTGACCACGTCCACTCCGTGGGGATGCAACTTGGCTTGTGGTTCGAGCCAGAGATGGCCAACCCCGATTCGAACCTCGTCCGCGCACATCCCGACTGGCTGCTGGCAGAGGATCCTCGTCTAGCGTTCCGCCACCAGTTCGCGCTTGACCTGGCAGTGCCAGCAGCCTATGTCTACATCTTGGAACGCATCAGCACCATTGTCGAGGAAGTGCGGGTCGACTTCATCAAATGGGATCATAACCGAGATGTCTACGCTGGCCTGTCTCGCACCACTGGCCACCCGCGGAGCCACGACAACGTACGCTTGTTGTACCAGCTGATGGATGAGCTCCGTACTCGGTTCCCCCACCTTGAGATCGAGAGCTGCGCCTCTGGCGGCGGACGGATTGACCTCGGCATCACCCAACACGTCCAGCGAGTATGGGCGTCTGACACCAATGATCCTGTCGAGCGCCAGAACATCCAACTTTGGACAGGGCTCCTTCTCCCCCCGGAACTCATTGGTAGTCACGTCGGCATGTCTGAAGCCCACACCACCCATCGAGTGACCGCCCTGTCTTTTCGCCTGATCACAGCGCTTTTCGGCCACGCCGGCATTGAGTGGGACATCACCAGATGCGCCGAGGACGAAATCACCCAGCTCGCGCGGTGGGCGGCCCTTTACAAAGAACTCCGACCGCTGCTGCACTCAGGGGTGACCGTTCGGTCTGACTGGGTTGACAAGGGCGCACTCCTGCACGGTGTCGTTTCACCCGATGGCCGCCACGCGCTCTTCGCCTGGGTCCGACTCGAGACATCTGGAACGTTACACACGTCGCGAGTAGCGCTGCCTGGTCTGGACCCGTCCCGGTATTACCGAGTCAGGGTACGCGAGGAAGTAGGAGAGGCGAGCCGGCACGAAGTGTCTGATCCCCCGTGGTTTGCCGGACTCGGCCGCCATGGTGTGGTCCTGCCCGGATCACTTCTTGGCAACGAGGGCGTACCCCTACCCCTCCTCAACCCAGCCAATGCACTACTCCTGGAACTGCAGGCACTATGAGCAGCCATACGGCTCCAATGAGGCATCAAGGGCTTCCCCCACTTGCCCAAATGAGGCATCGACATGCTCTTCCCACCGTTCGTTATTGTCGCTAGAGTGCGGTCACGACACATCACTTTTGAAAGGAGTTTTCCCAATGAAAGGTATGCGGAAGAGAGCCTTGGCTGTCGCTATTGTCCTCAGCCTCACTGGTTCCCTCGCCCTCATTCAACCGGCCCACGCAGTAACTCTCTACGACCCGAAAAACAACGTTGCTTCGACGCCACCGATGGGCTGGAACAGCTACAACATCTTCGGCGGCACGTTCTTCCCTGAGCAAGCTGACTGCACACTACCGTCCTGCATTCCCCTCAATGAGGCGCGGATCAAGGCGACCGCCGAAGCCCTGATTTCGAGCGGACTACGCGACAAGGGTTATGTATACATCAATCTCGACGACCGTTGGCAAGATCCTCGCCAACCCCGCGCCGCCAACGGCGAACTCCGCTGGGACGAGCGTCGATTCCCAAGCGGCATTCCAGCCCTCGCTAGTTGGTTGCACGACCGTGGCCTAAAACTCGGCTTGTACGTCCTTCCAAATGACCGAGCCTGCGGCGGTGAGGAGGGGCCTACGAACAAGCCCAATTGGCCCGCCGGGTTGCCGGAGACAGGCAGCATGGGGCACGAGTACGTCGATGCTCAAACCTTTGCCAATTGGGGCGTCGACTACCTAAAGTTCGACTGGTGCGGGGTTAACGAAGTCAACCGTGGCGGCCAGGCGGGCTCGGTGTTCAAATTGTGGAATCAGGCCATCCAGGCCAGCGGGCGCAACATGCTGGTCGCCGCCTCGACCTGGGGTTGGGAGAATGAGGGCACTTGGGGTCCTTCCTACGCCCACACGTGGCGCATCGACTCCGATGTCTACCCGCAATGGTCAGACATCCTCCGTACACTCGACAAGGGCTCCACGGTCGCACTTCGATCCGCTTCCGGCCCCACCAAGGGGTGGAACGACTTCGACACCATGCAAGTTGGCAATCCCGGGTTGAGTGAAGCCGAGAACCGAACACAATTCATCATGTGGGCGATGGAAAACTCGCCCCTCATCCTGGGAAATGATCTCCGCAACACGACCGCTGATCTGCTCAAACTCATCGGCAACGAGGAGATCATCGCCGTCAACCAAGACTCCCTGGGCGAGCAAGCGTGGGTCGCGAGCACGTCTGGGTCTGTGCAGGTCTGGGCGCGCTCCCTCTTAGACGGAAGCAAAGCCGTTGCCGTGCTTAACCGAGGCGCCACAAGCGCCACCACGCCAATTGTTTTCAGCGACATTTTCCTTGGCTCAGAAGCAGGCAATGTCCGATCCCTACTCGACCACGTCAACCTCGGCGCTTACGCCAATCGGTACACGGTGACCGTCGCCCCTCACGACACACTGGTCTTCAAGGTCTCTCCTGTCGACTCACAATCGATCGAGGCAGAATCTGCACAGTTTGCAGGCGGCGCGCGCGCTCAAACCTGCCCGACTTGCTCCGGTGGTAAGAACGCCGGATACATTGGCAACGGCTCGGGCACAGCGAGCTTGACCGTCAGTGTGCCCACTGCTGGGACGTATGGTATCTCCGTCTTCTTCGCCACCGCCGACCCACGGTCGCTCACATTAGCCGCAAATGGCCAGTCCGTAGTCGCGGCGAATCTGAACTCCGGTAGTTGGACGACCCTGGCCACCTACACGGTGTTCCTACCACTCGTCGCCGGGTCCAATCAGATTGTGCTGAGCAACCCGACGGGATGGGCGCCCGACATTGATCGCTTGGTCATCGCTCGATCATCGTAAGCTGCGGGAGGCAAGCCACCTCCAGCGAGCCCGTCGGCCGTCGCAGTCGGCGGGCTCGTTTCCGTTTTCGGCGATTCACATGATAGATGTTCGGCGAATCGCATGATAGAAATCATGCGAATACTATGGTAGAAGCCCGGCGAATGCTATAGTCTGGAGCCTCGGCCCCCACCCCAGCCGACACCAAGCACCTCACCTGGCTCCAGGCCACCATCGGTGACCAACTCATCGACAAGGTGATACTTACCACCGCACCGCGGGCCTACCGGACCCGGGACGGTGTGGCCGTCGTACCGCTCGCGTTGCTCGGACCGTAGGGCACCCCGCCCAGCAGGATGAGCGACGGGGCCGCGAGGGCCGTGAGATCGCGCCGGGGGTCGCGGGGCAGGACGAGCAGATCGGCGGGAGCACCCTCGTCCAGCGTTCCCGCACCCAGCCACTCCCGGGCCCGCCAGGACGCGGCGCCAAGCGCGAACTCAGGGCCCCCGAGCGCGGCCAGCGCCGCGATCTCGGGCCCCAGCGTACCGTGGGCGCGGGTGCCACCAGCGTCCGTACCCGCGTAGACCGGTACCCCCGCCGCCAGCGCCTGCCGGATCGTCGCCGTCCGGCGGGCGTAGAGGGCGCGCATGTGAGCGGCGTACGCCGGGTACCGCGCCTCGCCCTGATCAGCCAGGCCGGGGAAGATCTGCCAGTTGTCAAGGGTGGGGACGAGCGCGACCGCACGGGCCGCCATCAGCGAACACGTGTCAGCGTCCAACCCGCACCCGTGCTCGATGCAGTCGATACCCGCCCGGACCAGCTCAAACACGCTCTGCTCGCCGAAACAGTGGGCCGTGACCCTCGCCCCGGCCGCGTGGGCGGCCACGATGCCCTCGCGCACGGCCTCGACCGGCCAGAGCGGCGTCAGGTCGCCGGCCTCACGGTCGATCCAGTCGCCCACCAACTTCACCCAGCCGTCGCCCGCCAGCGCCTGCCGGCGCATCTCGGCAGCCAGGTCCTCAGGCTCGACCTCGACCGCCAGCCCGCGGATGTAGCGCCGCGGGCGCGCGATGTGCCGGCCCGCCGTGATGAGGCGGGGCAGGCCGGGTTCATCGTGAGCCCAGCGGAGATCGGCCGGGGAGCCCAGGTCGCGGATGAGCGTCACCCCGGCGGCGAGGTCGGCGCGCGCGTAGGTGCGGGAGGTCGTACGATCAACCGCCCCGCCCGCGTCCAGCCCGATGTGGGCGTGGGCGTCGACCAGCCCCGGCAGGATCCAGCCGCTCACGACTGTCTGCTCGCCCGCCACCCGGGAGTACGTCACCCGGCCATCCACGACCCAGAACTCGGTCTCCTGGCCCGTGTCGACGCGGACTCCGGCGAGGCGTGTGATCACTGGTTGCCCAGCAGTTTCGCGATGTCGGGCGGCAACTGGAACTCCTGCATCGCCTTGTCCAGTTCTTCGGGGGTCTGCGGCAGGGCGGGCACCTCCGGCGTCGCTTCCACGACGCCCGCCCGCTTCGCCGGGTTGCCCGACACCCCGGAAGTCTTCTTCTTCTTGGGGGCCTGCTTGGCCCGCCGCATCGACGGGAACCCGCCCGCCGCCCCCGGCAGACCGCCGGGCAGCCCGCCCATCATGCCGCTGCCCAGTTGCTGCATCATCTTGCGCGCCTCGACAAACCGGTTGACCAGCCCATTGACGTCGGACACCTCGACGCCGGCCCCGCGGGCGATCCGCGCCCGCCGCGAACCGTTGAGGATCCCCACGTCGGCCCGCTCGGCCGGAGTCATCGAGTAGATGATGGCTTCGATCCGATCGATCTGCTTGTCGCCGATGGCGTTCAGTTGGTCGGACATCGCCCCCATGCCGGGGAGCATCCCCATGAGTTTGCCGATGGGACCCATCCGCCGTACCGCCTGCATCTGGGTCAGGAAGTCCTGCAGCGTGAAGGCACCCTTGCCCGCGAGAATCTTGCCCGCCGCCTCGGCCGCCTGCTGACGGTCGAAGTGACGCTCGGCCTGTTCGATAAGGGTGAGAATGTCACCCATGTCGAGGATACGGCCGGCCATGCGGTCGGGGTGGAAAACCTCGAAGTCGGCCAGCTTTTCGCCCGTGGACGCGAACATGATCGGCGCTCCGGTGACGGTGGCGACGGACAGGGCCGCCCCGCCGCGGGCGTCGCCGTCCAGCTTGGTGAGGACGACCCCGTCGAAGCCGACCGCCTCGGCGAAGGACTTGGCCGTGGTGACCGCGTCCTGGCCGATCATCGCGTCGACGACGAACAGGGTCTCGTCGGGCGAGATGGCGTCCCGGATGTCGGCGGCCTGCGCCAGCATCTCCTGGTCCACGCCCAGCCGGCCGGCGGTGTCGACGATGACGACGTCGTGCAGATGGCGCTTGGCGATTTCCAGGCTCCGGCGCGCCACGTCCACCGGGTCGCCGACGCCGTTGCCCGGCTCCGGCGCGTACACCGCCACCTTCGCTTGCCGCCCGACCACCTGGAGTTGCGTGACGGCGTTGGGCCGCTGCAGGTCGGCGGCGACGAGGAGCGGGGAGTTGCCCTTGTCCCGCAGCCACTTGGCGAGCTTGCCCGCCAGGGTCGTCTTGCCCGAACCCTGGAGGCCGGCCAGCATGATGACCGTCGGCGGGGTCTTCGCGAACAGCAGGTTCCGGGTCTGCCCGCCCAGGACCTCCACCAACTGTTCGTGGACCATCTTGACGATCTGCTGGGCCGGGTTGATCGCTTTCGACAGTTCGACGTCCGTCGCCCGCTCCCGGATCCGCGCCACGAAGGCCTTGACCACGTCAAGGTTGACGTCGGCCTCGAGCAGCGCCACCCGGATCTCGCCGAGCGTCGCCTCAATGTCGGCGTCCGACAGACGGGCCTTGCCCCGCAGGGTCCGCAGGGCCTTGGACAACCGGTCTTGGAGGGTATCGAACATGACGCACCTTTCTGCTCCAGTCAAGCGTACCGGACGCCATACCCTAGGGTTGTGGGTATGCTCAATCACAGTGTCGCCACCTTCAGTTGTCCCGACCGGCCGGGCATCGTCCACGCCGTGAGCGGGGTCATCGTGGGGGTCGGCGGCAACATCACCGAACTCCAGCAGTACTCCTCCCCCGACACGGGCATGTTCTTCATGCGGGTCCAGGTGGAGGCGGCGGCCACCCCGGGTGAGTTGGCCGGCGGGCTCGCACCGGTGGCGGGCCGGTTCGGGGGTACGCTGAACGTCGATCACGTCGGACGCCCCCTGCGGACCCTCATCCTCGCCTCGAAAGACGGCCACTGCGTGAACGCCCTCCTGGCGGGGAGCCGGACGGGCGCGCTGCCCATCACGGTACCCATGGTGCTCTCCAACCACCCCGGCCTCGCCGAGTTGGCGGCCTTCTACTCCGTACCTTTTCACCACGAGGCCGTCCTCCCCGCCACCAAGGCCGACTTCGAAAACCTGATCCGGGCGGTCGTAGACAACCACGCCATCGAACTCGTCGTCCTGGCACGGTACATGCAGGTGCTCTCGGCGCCCCTGTGTGAGCACCTCGCCCACAAGGTCATCAACATCCATCACTCCTTCCTGCCGGGCTTCAAGGGGGCCAACCCGTACCGCCAGGCGCACGCCCGAGGCGTCAAACTCATCGGCGCGACAGCCCACTTCGTCACCCCCGACCTGGACGAGGGCCCGATCATCGAGCAGTCGGTCGTCCGGGTCGACCACAGCCAGTCGGTCGACGATCTGCGCGACCTCGGGCGCGACATCGAGTCGACCACCCTCACCCACGCGGTGAAACTCTTCGCCCAGCACCGGATCCTGCTCGACGGCATCCGGACAGTGGTGTTCGCTTGAACCGGTGTGTAATATGGGGCATACCAATTCCGGGGTCGGTGTAATTCCGAACCGGCGGTGATGGGCTCTCTCAGGAGAGTGCCAAGTCCGCGAACCTGGCTGCGCACGCGGCCGGGCCGATCTGGTGAGATTCCAGAACCGACAGTCACAGTCTGGATGAGAGGAATGGGTTAACTGGCGTCTGCCGTGCGCTGAAGCAGACGCGGTGGTTCCCGCCCTGGAGTCGGTCCGACCGACAAAGGAGGAACCGTGCCCCGCCACCGCTCACTGGGTTGGCTGACCGTGGTCGCCCCCGTCGGGCTGGGCGTGTTCCTGCTTCTCGGCTGGGTGGCGACGACCGCGCCCGGTACCATTCCCCGTACCCAGCTTCCGACCCCGCTGGCCGTCGTCCGCGAGTTGGCGGACGGGCTCGTCATCCACGCCGACCTGTGGCCGTACATCGGTACCACCCTCTCGGAGTCCCTCCTCGGCTGCGTGGCGGGCTTCACCGTCGCCCTGCCGCTCGCCATCCTCGTTTACCGCTCCCGCGTCGCCTCGGCGGCGGTCCTGCCCTTCCTCGGCGCGACCCAGGCCATCCCGGCGATCGCCCTCGCCCCCCTGCTCGTGCTGTGGATCGGCTACGGCACGGGTGCCATCGTCGCCCTGTGCGCCCTCATGGTGTTCTTCCCGATCCTGGTGAGTTCCGTGGTCGGCTTCCGCCATCTCGATCCCGACATCCTGGCCGCCGCGCGCGTCGACGGCGCGGGCCCGTTCGCCCTGCTCGCCCAGATCGAGGTCCCGCTCGCCCTGCACGCGATCCTGGCCGGGGTACGTAACGGCTTCACCCTCTCGGTCACCGGCGCCGTCGTCGGCGAGATGGTGATGGGCGGGCGCGGGCTCGCGACGCTGCTCACCGTCCAGCGCGACGCCGTTAACACGGCCGGCATGTTCGCCACGATCATCATCCTGGCCGTCCTGGCCGCCACGATCTACTCCCTCGTGTCCGTCGCCGAACGGCGGTGGGCCAGATACGAAAACCCCTCAACACAAGGAGAATCATGACACAATTCCGACGGTACGCGGTAGTTGCGGTGGCAACCGTACTTTTGAGCGCGGGCCTCGCCGGGTGTACGGAGACCGCCAATCCCGTCTCATCGCCGTCGGCGACGGCACCGGCCCCCGTGATCGGGCTCACGTACATCCCGAACATCCAGTTCGCACCTTTCTACATCGCCGATCACGAGGGCTCGTTCGCCCCGGCGACGCTGCGGCACCACGGCTCGGCGGAGGGTCTGTTCACCGCCCTGACCGCGGGCGACGAGGACTTCGTCGTGGCCGGGGGGGATGAGATCCTCCAGGCCCGGGCCCAGGGCGTCGACCTCGTCGCGGTCGCGTCGTACTACGGGCAATATCCGGCGCGCATCATCGTACCCCAGGGCTCCCCCATCGCGTCCGTCGCGGATCTCAGGGGACACACCGTCGGGCTACCGGGCCGGTACGGCGAAAGCTGGTTCGCCCTGCTGATCGCCCTCAAAGAGGCTGGTCTGACCGAGTCCGACGTGACGATCATGGAGATCGGGTACACCCAACAGGCCGCCCTCACCACGGGCAAGGTCGACGCGGTCGTGGGCTTCGCCAACTCCGAAGTCCTCACCTTCGAGGCGGCCGGCTTCCCCGTGACCGTGATCGACCCCCAGGTACCACTCGTCAGCATCTGCCTGGCGACCACCCACGCGTACGCCGAGGCCCATCCCGACGTCGTGACCAAGGTCATCGCCGGCATGAAGGCGGGCATGACGACCGCGCGGGAGGACGAAGCGACGACGCTGGACATCGCCGCCCAATACATCCCGAGCTTCCGCGGCGACACCCTGGAGACCGCCAAGCAGGTCCTGCCGGCCACGACCGCCCTGTTCGTGGGGGCCGACGGTACCGTCTCCCCGCCGTTCGTCGCCGCCGAGTGGACGGCGATGGCGACGGCGATGGCTTCCGTCGGCCTCGTACCTGCTGGTACGGACGCCGCCGCGGCCTACACCAACGCCTACGCCTGAGGAACCACTCGCCGGCCCACTCGCCACTTCCACGGCCAACCCACTACACTGGACGGTACGCCCCTATAGCTCAGCGGTAGAGCTGCGGACTTTTAATCCGTAGGTCGTGGGTTCGAATCCCACTGGGGGTACATGAAACTTGCCGTGATTTCGGACGTCCACGGGAACGCGTTGGCGCTGACGGCGGTCCTCCATGACATCGCGCGGTCGGGCGTCGACCTCATCGTGAACCTCGGTGATCACCTGTCTGGTGGTCTCGCCCCGGCGGAGACGGCGAAGTTGCTGCTGACCACGCCGGCCATCGCCGTCCAGGGTAATCACGACCGGGCACTGCTGGGACCGCCCGCGGCGATGGGCTGGGCGGACCGCTTCGCCCACGAGCGGCTCGGCCCGCGCCATCTGGCCTGGCTGCGGGCGCTACCGTTCGCCGCCGAGGTGGTACGAGGGGTCGTCGCGTTCCATGGTACGCCCACGAGCGACTCGGCATTCCTCCTCGAGACCATCACCCCGGCGGGCCTGCGCTCGGCGACCGTCGCAGAGGCCGAGGCCCGGCTCGGCGGGTCACAGGGGAGGTACGCGGTGTACCTGTGTGGCCACTCCCACCTTCAGCGGTCTCTCCGCTTGTCAGACGGCTCCCTCGCGATCAATCCCGGCAGCGCGGGCTGGCCCGCGGTCGCCGGTACCCCCGCCCATCCGTCCCCCATCGAGGCTGGTTCGCCCCACGCGCGCTACGCCATCCTCGAGGACGGCGCGGATGGCTGGGCCGCCGAGTTCCGGGCGGTCGCCTACCCGTGGGAGGACGCGGCCGCCCTGGCCCGTCGTCACGGTTTCCCCGCGCTGGCCCACGGGCTCGCGACCGGCCGGGTAGGCTAGACCCATGTTCCTGGTATCGGCGGTCTGTGGGCCCTTGGCGGCCAATTGTTACCTTCTCGCCGCGGCGCCCGGTCGCGAGTGCGTCATCATCGACCCCGGGCAAGAGGCGGCCGGACCCGTTAGGTCCCTTGTCGAACGCCACCACTTGACACCGGCCGCCGTCCTCGCCACCCACGGGCACCTCGACCACATCGCCGACGCCGCCGCCCTGGCGGACCACTACGACGTACCCGTCTGGATCCGCTCCGAAGACCGTCACCTGCTCGCCGATCCGGCAGCGGGGCTCGGCGACGATTTCGCGGCCTGGCTCGCGCTCGCCCTGCCCCAAGGCCTCGGGGAGCCCGCCCGCGTGGAACTGTTCGACGGCCACGACACCCTCGATGTGGCCGGGCTGACGCTCCAGGTGACGTACGCCCCCGGCCACACCGCCGGCAGCGTCCTGTTTACCCTGGCGGAAACCCCGCTCGTCTTCACCGGCGACGTGCTGTTCGCCGGTTCCATCGGGCGCACCGATCTGCCCGGCGGCGACCCGGCGACGATGCTCGCCACTCTCCGGGGTCCCGTCCTTGCCCTGCCCGACGCGGCGCGCGTTCTGCCCGGCCACGGGCCCGAGTCCACCATGGCCCGCGAACGGGCGGCCAACCCGTATCTCCAACGGTCGTTCCTGCACAACTGAGCAAGCGACGTGGCAAGATGTTCCGTATGACACGTGTTTCCGTTATCGGCCTGGGCGCGATGGGTGCCTCGTACGCCGCCAAGCTCGCGACCGCCCCCGACACCGACGTCCGCGTCATCGCGGAGGGTGAGCGCGCCGACCGTCTCGCCCGCGCCGGCGTCATCGTCAACGATGTGCACCACGACTTCACCGTTGTCAAGCCGCACGAACCGGTGGCACCCGCCGACCTCGTTGTCGTCGCCGTCAAGTACCCGTGCTTCCACGAGGCGCTCGCCCAGTTGCGGCACCACGTGGGTGAGGGGACGATCATCCTGTCCCTGCTCAACGGGATCACGTCCGAGGCCGAGATCGCGGCCGCGTACCCGCAGGCCCACCCGCTGCTCTCGATCACTTTCGGCGTCGACGCGGTCCGGCGCGGTAACGCCGTCACGTACTCGTCCCTTGGCAAGATGGCTTTCGGCGAGCCGACGAACAGCGCGCCCTACACGGAGGCGGTACGGTGGGTGGCCGCGTTGTTTGACCGCGCCGGACTGGCCTACGACATTCCGGCGGACATGGTGCACCAACTGTGGTGGAAGTATCTCGTCAACACCGGGGTCAACCAGGTCACGGCCCTCCTCGAGGCCCAGTACGCCGTCGTCCAGGCGCCGGACTCCCCCGCCCGCGCCCTCATGCTCGCGGCGCAACGCGAAGTCGTCGCGGTCGCCCAGGCCAAGGGCATCGATCTCACGGAGGCCGACATCGACTCGTGGCTGACGGTGCTCGCGGCGCTGGGCCCGGCGCAGTACACCTCGATGGCGCAGGACACCCTCGCCCACCGCCCGACGGAGACCGACATCTTCTCGGGGCTCATCCGCACGATGGGGGCGGAGTTGGGCGTACCCGTGCCCGTCAACACCTGCCTGCACCAGATTCTGAAAGCCAAAGAACTCACCTGGTAGTCAGGAGCCACAGCGTCGTCTCGCCGGGGAGGAGGCCGGCGGTGACCTCACCCGTGGCGAGGACGACCTGGTCGGCGGTGAAAGGCAGGGCCACCGGCGTGGGGGCGAAGTTGATGACCGCCTCCCAGCCGCCCGGACGGACAATGTGCAACACCTCAGCGGGTGCGTCGACCCACGCCAGCTCCGCGGCACCCTGGAGTTCGTGCCGGAGCTTCAGCGCCCGCCGGTAGAGGTTGAGCGTCGACTGGGGGTCGACGTCTTGGACTGCCACCGCGTACTCGCCGAACCAGTCGGGCTGCGGCAGGTGGGTACCACCGGGGCCGAAGCCGAACGACGGTCCAGTCGTCCAGGGCAGGGGGACGCGGCAACCGTCCCGCCCGACGCTTTCGCCCGGACTGCGGAAGAACGTGGGGTCCTGACGGGCGGCGTCGGGGAGGTCGGCCACCTCGCGGAGACCGAGTTCCTCGCCCTGGTAGAGGTACAGACTGCCGGGCAGCGCGGCGAGGAACGCCGAGAGGGCCCGCGCCCGCCGCAACCCTTGTTCGACGTCCTCCGGCGGCGTCGTACCGCGGCTCAAGAGCCAGCGACGATCCCGGTCCTCCCCGGCGAACGTCTCGTCTGACTCCACCACCGGCAAGCCAAAACGGCTCGCGGGCCGGACGATGTCGTGGTTGGACAGCACCCAGGTGGAGGCGGAACCGGACTCGCGGCCCCACCCCAACACCTCGTCGACGACGCGCCGGACTCGCCGCGCGGAGAACCCGGCGTGGACGATGTCGAAGTAGAAGGCCTGGCCGAGCGACCGGGGGGTCGCGTACCGGGCCTTGCGCGGCGAGGGTTCCGCCCACAACTCGGCCACCGCGACGCGCGGCGGGTCGTACTCGTCGAACACCTGCCGCCAGCCGGCGTAGATCTCGTCGACGTCATCCCGGTCGTAGAGCAGGTGGTCGGGTCCGATCGGCGTCGCCTCCAGCTCGGCGCGAGTGGGAAGTCGGGCGGGAAAATCGGCGCCGAAACCCTTGGCGAGCGCCATCGCCACGTCGACGCGGAAGCCGTCCACCCCGTGGTTCGCCCAGAACCGCAGCGTGGTGAGAAAATCCGCCCGGACATCGTCGTTCGCCCAGTTCCAGTCGGGCTGTTCGGGGGCGAACAGGTGGAAGTAGAACCAGTCGTCGCCGGCCGGCTCCCACGTACTGCCCCCGAACACCGCCCGCCAGTCGCTCGGCGGACGACCGTCGCCCAGGCCACGGCGGAAGAGGAAGCGGTCGCGTTCGGGCGAACCGGGCGCCGCCGCGAGCGCGGCCTGGAACCACGGGTGCCGGTTCGAGCAGTGATTAGGCACAATATCGACGAAGACCTTGATCCGGGCGGCGTGGAAGGCGGCGACCATCGCGTCGAAGTCCGCCATCGTCCCGATCCGGGGATCGACGTCGCGGTAGTCGTCCACGTCGTACCCGCCGTCCGCCAGCGCCGACGGGTAGAACGGCGACAACCACACCGCGTCGATACCGAGGGATTCAAGGTACGGGACGCGGGACGTGATCCCCGCCAGATCGCCGATTCCGTCACCGTTCGCGTCGGCGAACGACCGGGGGTAGATCTGGTAGACGACCGCCTCCCGCCACCACGCCGGACTGCCCCATTCCGCCGCCGGTACCGCCATCACCGCTCCTTCCGCGCACGGGGCGGCCCGTCGCGCGCCCCCACGCGTAACATGATCTCACCCATTGTCGAGGTTGTCGATTCAGCGATGAGTGACATCCGGTGTATACTTGCTTTCCGCAAGCAATGATTGGAGCTGCCATGGAGCAAACCGGTGATGTCGCGCGGACGACCACCCCGACCCGCCGTCTGACCGACGCCCTGCTAGGCTTTCTCCGGGTCGCGCGGTCGTTCGCGGACAGCGACCCGGCCCGGCTCAGCTGGGTCCAGTTCGACATCCTCGCCCGGCTGGGCCAGCAGGCCGACACCACGCTCACGGCACTCGCCGAGTCGTTGGGGTACGACCTGTCGGTCCTCTCCCGCCAAGCCGCCCTCCTCGTCGACCGGGGCCTGGTCGTGCGGGTGAGAGACGCCCACGATGGCCGGGCCTGGCGGTTCTCGGCCACCGCGGCCGGCCGGGCGCGTTTCGAGCAGTCCCGCGAACGGCGGACGGCTTGGTTAGCCACCGCGCTCGCGCCCTTCTCGGACGCCGAGCGGGAGACCGCCGCCAACGTACTCGTTGCGATCACGACGCAAGTACGACACCGAACGGGGCCAGGACGCTCCACCGAAAGGACAGCATGACAAGCCCTTCTACCCTTGATCGGCCGCTCACCGGCGGAACTCCCGGCGGATCCGGCGCGGCCGAACTCACCCACCACCAGATCCTGGAGATCCTGTCCGGCCTGCTCATCGCGCTGTTCGTCTCCAACCTGGCGGGGACGATCACCGGGACGGCCTTACCACGGATCACGGCGGCCCTCGGGGCGGACGAGCAGCAGTACATGTGGATCGTCACCGCGACCCTGCTCGCCTCGACCGCCTCGACGCCGATCTGGGGAAAGCTCGCCGATCTCTACAACAAGAAGACACTGCTCATGACCGGACTCGTGGTCTTCATCGTCGGCTCGGCCCTGTCGGGATCGGCCACGAGCCCACTCTTCCTCATCGCGTCGCGGGCGGTCCAAGGGATCGGGCTCGGCGCGATGCAGGCCCTCGTCCAGGCGATCATCGGAACGGTTATCCCACCCCGCAAGCGCGGACGGTACATGGCGTACACCGGTGCCACCATGGCGGTCGCGACCGTGCTCGGGCCGCTGATCGGCGGGTTTCTCGTCGATGGCCCGCACCTGGGTTGGCGGTGGTGCTTCTGGTCAGCCGTACCGGTCGCGCTCGTCGCGCTGGTGATCCTGCGTTCGAAGCTCACTGTCCCCGTGCTCAAGCGGCCAGGTACGCGGGTGGACTGGCTGGGTGCCACACTCGTGACCGCCGCGGTGTCGAGCCTGCTCATCTGGATCTCCTTCGTGACCAAGGACTACGCCTGGATCTCGTGGCAGACGTTCGCACTGCTCGGCTTCACCGCCGCCGCGACCGGCACGCTTATCGCCGTCGAGTCGCGGGCCCACGACCCGATCATTCCCCTCGGTATCGTGCGGACCCGGACGTGCGCCCTGGCGATCATCGCCTCCATCGCCGTCGGTGTGGGCATGTTCGGCGCCTCGGTGTTCATGAGCCAGTACTTCCAGCTCGGCCGCGGGCTCAGCCCGACCGCTTCGGGCCTGATGAACATCCCGCTGATGGCCGGGGTCCTCATCTCGTCGTTGTTCGTCGGCCGACTCGTCTCCCGGCTGGGGGTCTGGAAACCCTTCGTGGTCGCCGGATCAGTGTGTCTGGCGCTCGGTTTCTTCGCCCTGAGCTTTGTCACCGACACGACATCGTTCTGGCTCATCGGGGCGTTCAACGTCGTGACTGGTCTGGGGGTCGGCATGACGATGCAGAACCTTGTCCTCGCCGTCCAGAACTCCATCTCGGTGCGCGACGTGGGCGCGGCGACCGGTTCAGTGACCTTCTTCCGTTCGCTGGGCGGCGCCGTCGGCATCCAGGCCCTCGGTTTTGTCTTCCAGAGCCGGCTCACCGGCCTTGTCAGCGGGGGTGTCGCGGACGTCACCCGTCAGGCCGTGGCAGCGGATGCCGCGACCAATCCGACACTGGCCGCACTCTGCGCCTCGTTCCCGGGGGCCACACCCTCTGACCTCGCGCACATCCAGGCCGCCTGCCCGTCGACCGGCCGGCTGGTCCACGACCTGGCCCTCCTCCAGGGCGCCGGTGGCACGTCGATGGACATGACGAAGTTCCAGTACGCTCCCTTCCGGACCCTCATCGAGCAGTCCATCGGCAACTCCATCGGGCACCTGTTCCTCATCGGGGCAGTGATCTCGGTCATCTCCGTCGTCGCCATCGCCTTCATGCGGTCGACCCGGCTGCGGGCGCGGTTCGACGAGCCCATCACCACACCGGATCGCCCGGTGAGCGGCGAGTAGGGCATACTTGGACTCGTGGCTGCGGACATGTACGGGCACCTGACGCTCATCACCGGACCGGAGCAGTTTCTCGCCGAGCGTGAAGTTGCCCGCGTCGTCGCGGCGGCGCGGGTGAAGCGACCCGACGCGGCGACGACGACGGCCGTCGCCGCCGACCTGACCCCGGCGCTGCTCGACCAGATGGCCGGCACCGACCTGTTTTCCTCCGCGACGATCGCGTGCATCACCGGCGCGGAGAAGACACCCAAAGATGTCGAGCCGCTCCTCACCCGGCTGCTCGGCGAGATTCCGGACAGCCTCGCCCTCATTGTCTCCCACGCGGGCGGCAACCAGGGCAAGGCCCTGCTGGACAAGCTCACCCGGGCGGCCGCGACCACGGTCGACTGTCCGGTCATCAAGCCCGGTAACCTCGCCGCCTTCGTCACGCGCGAAGTAAAAACCGGGGGGAAGACCATCAAGCCGGACGCCGCCCAGACGCTCGTCGACGCCGTCGGGCAAGACACGCGGAGCCTCGCGGCGGCGGTCACCCAGTTGCTCGCCGATACGGACGCCGACACGATCTCCACTGCGGTCGTGAGCCGGTACTTCGCCGGCCGGGCCACCATCACCGCCTACTCGGTCGCCGACGACGCCGTTGCCGGACGGGTTGGCGACGCGATCATGAAGCTCCGGTGGGCCCTGGCGACGGGGGTCAGCCCGGTCTACGTCGTGTCCACCCTGGCCGGTTCGTTGCGGCAGATCGGGTTGTACCTGTCGATCTCGCGGCGCCACCAACCCAGTGCCGCCGAGCTTGATGTCCCGCCCTGGAAGGTGAAACAGGTGGCCGCCGCCGCGTCCGGTTGGGCGGAACGTACCGCCGGCACCGCCATCCGGGCTCTCGCCCAGACCGACGCCCAGGTCAAAGGCGCGTCCGGCGACCCGGGGTTCGCCCTGGAGCGCCTGATCATCCGTCTGGCCTCCCTCCGGCGCGCCTCCAGCGGGCCGCGGCCCGGCTGAACCGGCCGCTCACCGCTGGGTGGTGACCGCCCAGT
>JAIRVA010000111.1 GCA_031254155.1 Propionibacteriaceae bacterium | reverse complement strand
TCACGGCGTTGGCCGACCCGCCGGCCGCCGGGGCCGCCCCGCCACCACCGCCCGCGCCACCACCGATGTACACCGGGGGTAGCGCCACCGGCGCGTCGTCGACCGCGACCTCAACCTCGTACGGGATCTGGTTGACAGTT
Source organism: Propionibacteriaceae bacterium (assembly GCA_031254155.1). Taxonomy (GTDB): domain Bacteria; phylum Actinomycetota; class Actinomycetes; order Propionibacteriales; family Propionibacteriaceae; genus WQYJ01. Next base: position 3,771 of record JAIRVA010000111.1, on the reverse strand, counting down.
ACCTTGAGCTTCATAGTTTCTCCTTCCGTCACCGTACGGGTGTGTGGTTGAGCTGGGTGATCCGCGTTCCCTTCGCCCACTTGGGCTGGGCCGCGAATCTCGGTTGTTTCTTCTCGCCGGCGTAACCCGTGTAGGCCGCGACGCCAGCCGCGATGGCGACCAGCACCTCTTCCGGCACGTCTTGCGCATTGACAAGCTTCAACGACTTGACCTGCCCCTCGAGCGCCTTGACGCGCCCGCTGAGGGTCTTGACGAGTTCGAGCAGTTCTTGATCTTGGTTCATGTTCGTTGCCCTAACTGGGGAAGACCCCGTGCTTCTTGGTTGGCCTCAGCTTCCGCTTGCCGGCCAACTGCTCCAACGCGAAGGCGATCTTCGCCCGGGTGTCCGCCGGGTCGATGATGTCGTCGACGAGCCCCCGCGAGGCCGCCATGAACGGTGTCGCGAAGGTACCGCGGTACTCCTCGATCATCTCGGTCCGTTTCGCCTCGGGGTCGTCGGCCTGCTTGATCTCCTTGGCGAAGACTACCGCCGCCGCACCCTCGGCACCCATGACCGCGATCTCGGCGGTCGGCCAGGCGTACGCCGCGTCGGCGCCCAGGTCCCGGCAGGCCATGGCGAGATACGCCCCGCCGTAAGCCTTCCGCAACACGACGGTCACGAGGGGTACGGTCGCCGCCGAGTACGCGAACAACAGCTTCGCGCCGTGGCGGATGATGCCGCCGTGCTCCTGGGCGACACCCGGCAGGAAGCCCGGCACGTCCACGAACGTCACGATCGGGATGTTGAACGCATCGCAGAACCGGACGAAGCGGGAGGCCTTGTCCGAGGCGTTGATGTCGAGGACACCGGCCATGACCGACGGCTGGTTGGCCACAAAGCCGGCCGTCCGCCCGTTGATCCGCCCGAAGCCGACGACGATGTTCATCGCGTACTGCGCGTGGACCTCCAGGAAGTCGGCCCGGTCGGCCACCTTCCGGATGATGTCGCGCACGTCGTACCCCTTCGTCCCCTCCAGCGGCACGATGTCGCGCAGGGTCGGATCGGGTTCGACTAAGGGGTCGGGATCGACGATGGGCGGATCCTCGGCGTTGTTCTGCGGCAGGAAGCTCAACAGCTTCTGCGCAATGAGGATCGCCTGGTCGTCATCATCGGCCACGAAGTGGATGACACCCGACTTCTGCATGTGCGCGTCCGCGCCGCCCAGTTCCTCCTGCGTCACGTCCTCGCCGGTCACCTGCTTGATGACGCCGGGACCCGTGATGAACATGTTCGCCTTGTGGGTCTGGATGACGAAGTCGGTCAGCGCCGGGGAGTACGCCGCGCCGCCCGCGCAGGGCCCGCAGATGAGTGACAACTGCGGTACCACGCCGGAGAGTTTGACGTTGGCGTAGAACACCTGGCCGTACCCCGACAGGGAGTCGATGCCCTCCTGCACGCGCGCGCCGCCCGAGTCGTTGATGAACACGAACGGGTTGCCGTTTTGCAGGGCCTGCTCCATCATGGCCACGACCTTGACGGAGTGCATCTCGCCCGCCGAGCCACCCATGACGGTGAAGTCCTGGCTGGCGACGTTGACCGGGCGCCCCCGGACCGTACCGACGCCGGTCACGACGCCGTCGGCCGGGGGGGCGGCCTTGTCCATGCCGAAGGTGACGGTCCGGTTCTTGCGGAACAGCCCGACCTCCTGGAACGTACCCGAATCCAGCAACTGGTCGAGGCGCTCCCGGGCGGTCTTCTTGCCCTGGGCGCGCTGCTTCTCCATGCGCGCCTCGCCGCCGCCGGCCTCCATCTGCGCCCGCTTCGCCGCCAGCTCGCTGACGAGATCGGACATTGTCTGCTTAGCCATGGGTCACGCCCTCTCGACGCGCACCTGGTGCGTACGCCCACCCAGCGACACGTTGTAGGTGATCGTACCGACCGCGGCCTGGGCTTTGCCGGAGTTGGCAGCCTCTTTCTCCGCCGCCAGTTCCGCGTCGGACTTGGCGACCGTGTGCGGCCCCTCGGCCCGGTGCTTGAAGAACTCCGGCGCGACGGCGGGGAACATGGCGTACGTGAGCACGTCTTCGTCCGTACCGTCGTTGCCTTCCAGCGCCTTCGTCTGGGTGACCAACTCGTCCCACTCGGGCTTCAGCAGGTCGGCCGGACGACCGGTGATCGGAGCCTTGCCGGTCTGGGCCTCGGCAATCGCCTGGACCTCCGGGTTGACCTCGCCCAGCGTGTGGCCGTAGTAGCCGAGCATGAGATCGGCGAACTCGCCGGTCAGCTTCTTGTACGGGCCAAACAGGACGTTGAACACCGCCTGCGTCCCGACGATCTGCGAGGTCGGGGTGACGAGCGGCGGGTGACCGGCGTCGGCCTTCACGATCGGGACCTGGTCCATCACTTCCTTGACCTTGTCACCGGCACCCTGGGCCTTGAGTTGCGACTCCATGTTGGAGAGCATGCCACCCGGGATCTGGGTGCGGAAGATCTCCGTGTCGACCAGCGTGGCCGACTCGAACGCCGCGTACTTCGGGCGGATCTTCGCGAAATGGTCGCGGATCTTGAGGAGCCGGGGCATGTCGAGGTCGCACGTGAACTCCGTACCCTCCAGCATCTCCACGAACGATTCGGTCGGGTTGTGGCCCGGGCCGAGGCTGAGGGACGAGATCGACGTGTCGACCACGTCGACGCCCGCTTCCATCGCCTTCTGCAGCGTGACGAGGGTCACGCCGGAGGTCGAGTGGCAGTGCAGGTTGATCTGGGTGTCCTCGCCGTACGTCTCCTTGATACCCCGGATGATGTCGTACGCCGGCTGCGGCTTGAGGAGGGCCGCCATGTCCTTCAGGGCGAGGGACTGGGCGCCCATGTCGAGCAACTGGCCGGCCAGCTTCACGTACCCCTCGACGGTGTGTACAGGTGAGATCGTGTAACAGATCGTCCCCTGGGCGTGTTTGCCGGTCTTGACCACCGCCTGCATGGCCTTCGCCATGTTGCGCGGGTCGTTCACGGCATCAAAGACGCGGAACACGTCCATGCCGTTCTCGGCCGACTTTTCGACGAATCGTTCTACGACCAGATCCTCATAGTGGCGGTAGCCGAGGAGGTTCTGGCCGCGCAGCAGCATCTGCAACCGGGAGTTGGGCATCAACTCGCGGAACGTGCGCAACCGCACCCACGGATCCTCATTGAGGAAGCGGATGCAGGAATCGTAGGTGGCTCCGCCCCAGCACTCAACCGACCAATAACCTGCCTTATCGATGTCTTCGCAGGCACCCACCATATCTTCGGTGGCCATGCGGGTGGCAAGGAGGCTTTGATGGCCGTCGCGCAGGACGAGCTCTGTAACACCAATCTTTCGCGGACTCATGCGTCTATCCAACCACGCCGCGAGCGGGGAGGGAAATCCATCCACGCCGAAATCACAAATGTCCAAGAAACAGTGCGCAGACTAGTCTGATGGGGTGAAGTATGTGCAGGTTGGACTGGGGTCACGGGCGGCGGCGTTCCGGCGGGTCTTGGCCGGTCTGCCGGGGTTCGAGCGCGCCGGACTCGTTCTCAAACGGACACGGGCGGCGGGCGGGCGGACGTACGATTCGCTGGCGTCCTGTTTGACAGAAACCCGGCCTGACTTCGTGATGTGCTTCCGCCCCGCCTCGACGCCGGACACGCTCCGGGTGGCCGTGGAACACGGGGTACCCGTCCTGGCCTGGGCGCCCCCCGCCCGGACGGCCCGGGAACTGACCGCCCTGGCCGACGTGGTCGACTCCGGCCTGGTCCACGTCGCGGAG
>JAIRVA010000075.1 GCA_031254155.1 Propionibacteriaceae bacterium | reverse complement strand
CTCCGGCCGCGGTCTTCGCGTACACCTCGACCATCCACAGCGTGTCTCCGGGGAGTGCCACACCGGGGGGCAGGTCCTCGGAGTACACGGTCGCCGCCGGGTTCACCTCGAACGCCAGGTTACCGCCTGGGGTCGAGGTTTGCACGACCCCGCCCTCCACGACCGTGTGGAACCCTGTCACTTCGATGGCCAGACCCGCGACTCGATCCACATCCAGTTCGCGGATCCCGAACACGTACAACGAAAAACTCATACCGACTCCACTCATCCACCCAGACCGGGAACCTTGGCACCCGTGCCCAGCGTCGCCTGAAGCCACGCGTTAAGTTTGACGCCAAGCACGTTTTCATAACGAGTGACAATGACACGCCCGTTAGGAATTTTCACCAGATCGCCGATGGCACCAAGTAGTGGGCTCACGTCAGTTTCCATGTTCACGAACAACCGGAGAACCCCGTCTCCTTCACGGCAGACCAGGTCGATGTACTCCCGCATCTGTTTCGTCGCTCCGAGAATGCCAGGCTTCACCGTGTTCCAGCCGAGGTTCTTCGACTCGCCGAACAACCAACGACCGAACACCCGTATCGCGCCATCAGGCTCACCCAGACGCGCACCCTTGGTGACGGGATCGTACACCGGGAACCGGCGTTTCGCGGTGGTGGAGATAACGTTGATGATCTCTTCTCCGATCCGGCCCTTGATGAGGCTCCCAGTCTTCCCGGCCGCGATCCGTCCGAGTGCTCCGGGCCGCATCAGTCCACGCATGAGGACGATACTCAACCGGTCGGCCGTCTGGCCGAGAGAGAGCTTCACACCCGTCTTCATGATCGTGTTGAATGCCGCTTTACCAGCGAGAGCAGCCCCTTTCAAACCGACACACGACAAAACAGCGCCGACGATACTCATGACCGCTTCACCCCAGGACCGTTCCCCGGTCGCGGCGAGCGCAATGTTCCCCAGCGCGGCGACAATCGCACTGACAGCCGCGATGATGAGAAGCACCCCTGCTAACGCTTGGCCAATGACCGGGATCCAGCAGACCAGCAGGGCGAGGATACCGGCGATGGTAGAAATCCACTCTGCGACATCGGTGATCCAGGCGACGACTTTGGCTCCCCAGTTGTCCCACCACGAATCATTCAACCCATCATTGGACGTGATCTGGCTGATCCGGTCGGACGCGGCTTGCGCAGCCTGGTCACGATCCACCACCGCCTGATCCACCACCTGACGTTCCGACGTGACACGGGTCCGCCCGTCAGCGACATCATCCCACCGGTTAGACTCTTGTCGCAGATAACGCACACGCTGCTCGGCTTGTTCCGGAGTGTCAGCCTGCTCGGCAAGACGGGCATACAGGTTCGCCAACCGGGTGTTCTCCGCCACATCCCACTGAGCCGACCGCGCCCGGGCCAGTGCCTGGCTCGTCGTAGCCTGGACCCGGTCCAACGCGTACGAATAGTCAACCAGGGCGTCCCCAGCCGTCTGATACCGGGTCGCGGCGGTTTCGACCTGGGTGGTCAACTCGTCGCGGTTCTCCAACAAGGCAGCCACCGACTGTGACCCAGAGGTTGACCCGGCAGCCATGGCCCGCAACGTGGTCGCGGCGCGGGTGAGCTTCGCAGCAATACCCTGATACTGCTGTCCACCAGTCCGCACGATGACCGGGTCACCTGGTGTGGGATCACTCGCCCGGCTGACCGGACTCCAATCCGTGGGCCGTTCCACGGTCACCTCCGAACCAGTCGTTGTCCCACCCGTAGACGGGTGTCGAGCATCAGTAGGACAATTCTCATGCTATCACGGTGGTTGTAGTGGTGTCGGGGTGGCCGAGTTGAACAGTCCAGGTTTTCCCGCCTGCAGCGTACACGGCCCGGCCGGGCGGGTAGTCGGCCCGTTTCACACGGGGGAACCCGACTTTGAACAGGATGTCCCCGTCCGCCGGGTCGGGTTGCATCACCACACCCCGCCGGTCATTACGCACCTCTGCGATCAACGGCCACGACGACATCCAGCCCGACAGTTCATGTTCAGCAATGATGAGATGCCCGTTCCGCCGGGCCAGTTTGACCAGGTCAACGAGCGCGGCCTCGCACGGGGTCTGGACCAGGTCAGCAATCGACTCGATAACCAGGACCAAGCCGGGCATGTTCTCACCCGCAGGCTGCTCGGCCAGGGGTTTCAGGTCGATGGCCAGGGTTTTGATGTCGTCGTGGGCGTGCGCCACCCGGACCCAGCCGGGTTCACGAACCAGGACCGAGCGTTGCGGGCCGATGTAGTACGCGGGGATCGCCGTGTTCCAACGCCGGACAGCCTGCACAACCGTCCGCAGCGCCGTCGTCCGACCCGACCCGCTCATCCCGCTGATCACAAACCCGCCTTGCGGGGTGAACGTCAACGGGGCCAGATCGGTTTCACTGATCCCGAGTACGGGCAGGCCGTTCGCCTGGACGGGCAGATCGTCGAGCCGGACAGAGTCGGTGAGGCGTTGTACGGGTACGGCTGGTGTGATCCCGTCAGTGTTGAGACGGGCGGCGAGCTGGTCGATGGCGCGGCTCTGTTCGGCGGGTGTGGTGGCCCCGCCGGGGGTGGCGATCTGGACTTCGGCCAAGTCCCCGGTGAACACGCCACGGCCGGGCGGGGTGGCCGGGGTCAGGATGTCTTTGGGAATGGCGAGGGTGAGGTACGCGTTCTCGTCGGCCTGGCGGAGCACCAGGCGGCGGCCGATGGCCGCGCCAAGGGTGCTGGGCAGCGCGCCGGGGCGTTCGGCGGTGAGGATGACGTGGATGCCGACCCCGCGGCCTTCGGCGGCGAGCCGGGTGAACAGGGTGTACAAGGGGGCCGTCTGGGAGCCCGTTTCGTACTGGTCACGGAACGCGGACAGCCCGTCCACGAGCAGCAGAATGCGGGCCTCACCCGTGTCGCCGGTGGTAGCCCGGTAGTCGGTGATCGACCCGGCGCGGGCTTTCGCATACCGGGCGGCCCGGTCGTCGAGCAGCCCGGCCAACCGGGTCAGCAGCCGGGCGACACGTTCCTGATCGGAGCCGTCCACGACCGCGCCGACGACGGGCAGCGGGTCGAGCATCGCCAGACCGGCGGTGGAAAAGTCCAGCCCGTACACGTCCGTCCGGAACCGTGCGGCCTGGGCGGCAGCAGCGTACGCGACCGTGCGCAACACGGTCGACTTACCCGACCCGGACGCCCCGTACACGGCGAGGTTCCCGTCCTGGTCCGGGTCGTAGAACACGGTGTGCTGGGCCTGGTTGGCCGGATCGTCCGCCATCCCCAAGACGAGCCGTTCACCCGGCCCCACCGGGACAGGCAGTGTGGCCAGGTCGTACGCTGTGGCCAGTTCGGGCAGCCAGGGTTTCCGGGGTTCAGTGAGGCCGCACGTGTCGGCGGCGGCCCGGACCATGGTGACGATCCGGGCGATGTCGGTCGGCCCTTCGTCGCTGACCGCGACCGGGACACGGGCGTCGGGGATCTCCCAGGCGGTGCCTGCCCCGAACGTCAGCGTCTCGATGTCGATGCTGGCCGGTGCGGGTTCGTCGGACGTGCGCCCGCCCGCGTACCCGGTCTGGAACAGGGCCACCCGGCCCGGCCCCGTGCGGACCGCGCCCCGGCCTGGCACGCGCGGGTCGAACTGGCCCGCCAACGCCGTGTCGATCACGTCGGCCGAATCGGCGTCGTCCGCCATTCGTAATGCGACCCGCAGGTTCGTGTTCGCCCGCAGGTTCGCGGTGATCACCCCCGCCGGGCGTTGTGTGGCCAAAATCAGGTGCAAACCCAGGGACCGGCCCCGCTGGGCGACGTCGACGACACCGTCGACGAACTCGGGGACTTCTTTCGCCAGGGCGGCGAACTCGTCGACCACGATGACCAGCGCGGGCGGGCACGCCGGGTCGCCCGTGCGTTCCAGGGCGAGCAGGTCTTTCGCTTTCTTCTGGTTGAGCAGGTGTTCCCGGTAGCGCAGTTCGGCGCGTAACGACGTCAACGCGCGGCGGACCAGATGCGGCGACAGGTCGGTGACCAGGCCCACCGTGTGCGGCAGGCGGACACAGTCCGCGAACGCCGACCCGCCCTTGTAGTCGACGAACAAGAACGTCACCCGCCCAGGGCTGTGGCCCAAGGCCATGCCCAGCACCCAGGATTGCAGGAACTCGGACTTGCCCGCCCCCGTCGTCCCGCCGACCAGGGCGTGCGGCCCTTGGGTACGCAGGTCCAGGGTGAACTCGCCCTGTGCCCCCTGCCCGACCAGGGCCCGCAACGTCGCCGGGGTCTTCGACCGGGGTGGCGCACCGGTGACCAGGGACCCGTTCTCAGCCCAGCGTTCCACCGTCACCACCGGGTCGGTCGCGACCCCCGGTGTGGCCAGGGCGAGGTACGACACTGACCGGGGCACGTCCGACTGGTCCACCACCGGGGCTCCCGCGTCCACGATGGGTGCGAGACGGCGGGCCATGTCCACCGCCAACCCGTCTGACAACGGTTCGGTCCGGGTGACGAGTTCGGCGCGGTGCTCGCCGACGAAACCCGCTGTCATCCGGCCAGTGTCGTCCCGGACGAGGTACGCCCGGCAGGCGGCGGGCAGACGCTCCTGGCGCTCCGCGAGCCACAC
>JAIRVA010000058.1 GCA_031254155.1 Propionibacteriaceae bacterium | reverse complement strand
CACCCCCCTGACCCACTGCCTCACCTTGTCAGGGGGGAAGCACGAGAACGGTGGTTCCCCCGACACACTGTCTCACCTTGTCAAAGGGGGAGCCAGCAGGACGGTGGTCCCCCTGGCCCACCCCTGGCCACCAGGTACCAGCCACTTTCCCCCCGGATGCGGCGCGCACAGAGGACCGGGCCGACAATGTACAGTCCCGCCCGCCAGCCCCCCAAGAAAAACCGGGGCCAGACCAACTGCACCCGCCCGCGACACCCGACTGGCACCCCCGGAATCGGCCGCGCCCGTCGGAGGGGACCCATGCCCGCAGGATTGTCCGGGGACCAAAGGTCCCCGAAAAGACAATCCGAGGACGCATGGGGAGGCCCCGGCGAGGCAGGCCAGACCCGCCGACCAAAACGAGTACCCCGCAGAGGTTCCGTACCCATCCCAGCACCCCGCCGAAGTCCACCACCTACCACGACAACCACCCCAGCATCCCCCCGCGGAGTACATCACAGTTCGGTAACGTTTTGCGTCTTCCACTTGACCTTTGAATGTCAGTTAGGGAAACTAACATACATGCACAGAGAGGGCACCCCTTCAGGTACATCGACAAAGCCGCCGTCCCCGGCAGGTCTCACCTTGTCACGCCCCACTCTGGTGGGTTCCCCCAACCGGGGTACGGGTAGTACCGCGGCGGACGCCCGGGCGGCGAACCTCATCCTCGTCCTGCAAACCCTCTACCGCAACCCCGGCCTGACCCGCGCCGAGGTCGCCCGGCGGACGGGACTCACCCGCGTCACGATCTCCGAACTCGTCGCTCTGCTCATCGACGACGGCCTCATCCACGAGACCGGGATCGCCGAGCAGGCCCGCCCGGGGAAGAAAGCGATCAGCCTGGAAGTCCGGGACGACACGACCGACATCATCGCCTGCGACCTGTCCGGGGCGGAACGGTTGCGCGGCGGGGTGTACACCCTCCACGGCGAACAGCGCCGCAGCGCCACCCGCCCGGTGAACGGCGCCCGCGGCGAGGCGGCCATCGACCTGGTCACCGACCTGATCGCCGACCTCATGACGAATCCAGACAAAGAAGAGCGCCAGTTACTCGGCATCGGCATCGGCGTACCCGGTACCATCAACTCGGACGGCCGGGTCCTGACCGCCATGTCCCTCGGCTGGAGTGACCTCGACCTGCAGGGCCGGCTCCACGAGCGCTTCGGCGTACCGGTCAACGTCATCAACGACGCCAACGCGGGCGTGCTCGCCGAACAGACGTTCAGCGAGGGCCACTCCTCCCTGCTCCGGATCCAGATCGCCCGCGGCGTCGGGGCCGGCCTCCTGCTCGACGGCCAGATGGTCATCGGCCAGTCCTCCGCCGCCGGGGAGATCGGGCACGTGATCGTCCAGCCGGACGGCGAACTCTGCCCGTGCGGCCAGCGGGGCTGCCTGGAAACCTGGGCGAGCGTACCCGCCCTGGAGACGCGCATCCAGCGGGAGCCGGAGCGCCGCGACGCCATTCTTGCGGAGGGCGGCCGGTACCTCGGCGCGGTGCTCGTACCCATTCTGGCCCTGCTCGACATCAACGATGTCGTGCTCGGCGGCGAGAGCCGCCTGCTCGACGGCCCCTACAGCGAGGCGGCTTGCCAGTGGGTCGACTCCCACCTGCCCGGCGAGATCCGGCGCCCGGTGCGGGTACGGACCTCGTCCCTGGGCGACGCGGCGACCCTGCTCGGGGCCGTCGCCGTCGTTCTGCGGACATCCCTCGGTCTGAGGTGACCCACTCCGATTTTCAACAACCACCCGATTTTCAACAACCACCCAATAAGGAAGGAAACACCAATGAAGAAAACCCGACTCTTGGCCACCGCGGCCATTGGTCTCGCGGCGGCGCTAAGCCTCACCGCCTGTAGCGGCGGCGGCAGCAACAATGCGACCACATCCGCTTCCGGCACCGCCACATCCGCCGCTCCCGCGGGCGCGAGCATCCGCGTCTGGCTGGTCGGCACGGACACCCCCCAGGCGGCGCGCGACTATCTGAAGACGACCTTCGAGACCCAGAACCCGGGCAGCACCCTCGCCATAGAGGAGCAGCAGTGGTCCGGCCTGGTCGACAAGTACACGACCTCCCTCTCCGGTTCGGACGCCCCCGACGTGGTCGAGATCGGCAACACGCAGGCCCCGACCTTCACCTCGACGGGGTTCTTCACGGACCTCACGAGCAAGTACGACGAACTCGGCGGCTCCGACCTGCTCCCCGGTTTCGTTGATATCGGCAGCTACGACGGCAAGTTCTACGCCGCACCGTACTACTCCGGGGCCCGCGTGATCACGTACAGCTCCCAGGTCTTCACCGGTACCGCTCCGACAACGCTCGACGCGTACCTCCAGGCCGCCAAGGACAATACGACGGACGCGCGCTCGGGTCTCTATGTCGCCGGCAAGGACTGGCGTAACGGCATGACGTACGTCTGGGCGGAGGGCGCCGAGATCGCCAAGTTCGCCGATGGCAAGTGGAAGGCCGGCTTCAACACCCCCGAGGGTATCGCCGGGCTCACCACCTACCAGAACTTCTTCAAGGACGGCATCTCGAAGGCGCCGACCGACGCGCTCGAGTCGACCAACCAGACCACCGTGTTCTGCGAGGGCAACATCGCGTTCGTCCCCGGCCCGTCGTGGACCTCCGGTGTCCTCCAGAGCACCAAGACCACGCCGCCGGGCTGCCCGGACACCTTCGCCAAGGCCGCTGACCTGCACCAGTTCGCCGTCCCCGGCAAGACCGCTGGTACGTACGCCCCGGCCCTCGCGGGCGGCTCGAACATCGCCATCCCGGCCAAGTCGACGCACCAGGATCTGGCGTACGCCGCCCTCAAGATCATGCTGAGCGACGACTACCAGAAGGTCCTCGCCGAGGCCGGCCTCGTACCGGCGGGCGTCTCCCAGGCCAAGTTCATGCCGGCCAACGAGTTCAGCCAGGCTTCCGCCAACGCGGCCTCCGTCGCCAAGCTGACGCCGGCTTCGCCGAAGTGGTCCGATGTCGAGGCCCAGAACATCCTCGAAGACGGCTTCTCCAAGATCGCCCAGGGCCAGGACGTCGCCACCGTGGCGGCGGACATGGACTCCAAGATCGAAAGCATCCTCAACAGCTAGGACTCCCCCGCGGGTCGTACGGACCCGCTCAAGATGTCCTGGCGACGACGGGGCTGACGCCAACCGCGTGCGCGCAAGGGTCAGCCCCGTCGTCACACAATCAGCAGAGGAACCACGCCCATGACTTTCACCGCGTCAACCACCACCGCGACCGCCCACCGCCCCCGCCGGAAACGGCCCAACCCGTTCCCCCTCATCTTGTTGTCCCCCGCGCTCGTCGCGCTCACCGTCCTCAGCGGCTACCCGATCGCCCGGATGGTTGTCAACGCCTTCCAGGAGTACGGCCGCGCGCAGCTCATGGGCGTACCGCCCAAATGGGTCGGCATCGCCAACTTCACCAAAGTCCTGACCGGGACCAACTTCCCGGCGGCCCTCGGGCGCTCGCTCGGGCTCATGGCGGCCTGCGTGACGCTCACGATCACCCTCGGTACGTTGGTCGCCATCCTCATGACCAAGCTCAACCGGTTCTTCCGGCTGTTCCTCTCCATCGGCCTGCTGGCCGCGTGGTCGATCCCGCCGATGACCGGGACGTACCTCTGGTCCTGGATCTTCGACACCGACTTCGGCCTGCTCAACTACGTCCTGACCAAGCTGACCGGTCACCAGTGGCTCGGCCACCAGTGGCTGCTCAACCCGCTGAGCTTCTACATCGTCCTGACGATCATCATCGTCTGGGGCGCGATCCCGTTCGTCGCCTTCACCCTGTACGCCGCGATCAGCGGCATCCCCGGCGAGGTCCTGGAAGCGGCCTCGCTCGACCAGGCCGGCCCCGCGCGGCGGTTCTTCCTGATCCAGTTGCCGTACGTCCGCTCGGTCTACGCCGTCCTCGTCGTCTTGTCGGTCATCTGGGATCTGAACGTGTTTGACCAGGTGTACGCGCTGCAGGGCGTCGGCGGACTCGTGGAGAAGACGTCCAACCTGGGCGTGTGGATCTACCAGCAGGGTACGGCCAGCGGATCCATTGGTACGGCCTCCGCGGCCGGCATCATCATGGTCATCCTGATGCTGGCCATGTCGATTGTGTACGTCCGCCAGTCGCTGAGAGATGGAGAGTAACAATGTCAACCACCGTACGTACCACCTCCACAGCCGAGCGCACCGCCGCCCCCCGGCGGAACCGGCGAAAGACCGTCGCCACGGTCGTGTACTCGACCACCGCCGTCGTCGTCGGCCTCATCATGGCCTTCCCGGTCTACTGGATGGTCAACACGTCGTTCCTGCCGCCCACCATGATCCGGGGCGCGGTCCCGAACTTCTTCGCCGGTTCCGACGCCACCCTCCAGAACTACGAGCGGGCCATCTTCGGCGAGGGCCGTGCGCCCTTCCTGCCCGCGCTCACCAACTCGCTGCTGACTTCGCTCATCACCGTGGTCGGGGCCATCCTCATCGGCTTCCTGGCCGCGCTCGCCGTGTCGCGCTTCAAGTTCTTCGGCCGCCACACGTTCATCATCGCGATCCTCATCGTGCAGATGCTGCCCGGCGCGGCGCTGCTGTGGACGTACTACCAGATTATCGACGGCTGGGGACTCACCAACAACATCATCGGGCTCAGCCTGCTGTTGATCTGCGCGTCGCTGCCGTTCACGATCTGGACGATGCGCGGGTTCGTCCTCACGGTACCGCCCGATCTCGAAGAGTCGGCGATGGTCGACGGCTGTACGCGGGCGGGCGCGTTCTGGCGGATCACCTTCCCGCTCCTGGCACCGGGCCTGGTGAGTACGGGCATCTTCTCGTTCATCACCTCGTGGAACACGTTCACCCTGGCGCTGGTCATCATGAACCGGCCCGAGTCCATGACCCTGCCCGTCTGGCTGCGGACATTCCAGCAGCTCAACCGGGGTACCGACTGGGGCGCCCTGATGGCCGGGTCCACCCTCGTGGCGCTGCCGGTGATGATCTTCTTCCTCATCGTCCAGAGCCGCATGACCGGCGGTTTGGTCGCGGGGGCAGTCAAGGGGTAAGTACGAGGGGACGCGGGGGTACGGATCCCCGTACTCCCGTACTCCCCGTGTCGTAACCCGCGGCCAGCCGGCCACCCCACCCAAACCGCTAGGGTGGGTACCAACACATGCTGGGGCTGCACGCCCCCGATGGAAGGAACACTATGGAAGTCATCATCTGCCCGGACGAGCAGCACGTCGGTGAGACCGCGGCGCTCAAGATCGCCCAGATCGCCAAGACCATCGGGGGTGGGGTCGTCCTCGGCGTCGCCACCGGCAGCTCGCCCCTGGCGACGTACGCCGCCCTCGCGAACCTTGTCAAGGCCGGAAAACTTGACGTCTCCGAGGCATCGGCGTTCGCGTTGGACGAGTACGTCGGCGTACCGTACGACCATCCCCTCAGCTATCATGACACCATCCACCGCACCGTCACCCTGCCCCTCGGGCTCGACCCGGCGCGCGTCCACGTTCCCGACGGCCAACTGGAGGGCCTGGAGACGGCGGGCGAGCGGTACGAGGCGGCGATCAAGGCGGCCGGCGGGGTCGACATCCAGATCCTCGGGCTGGGCTCCAACGGCCACGTCGGCTTCAACGAGCCGGCCAGCTCGCTGGCCTCCCGTACGCGCATGAAGACTCTCACCCCGCAAACCCGGTCTGACAACGCACGATTCTTCGACGATCCCGCCGACGTACCCCTCCACTGCGTCACGCAGGGCCTCGGTACGATCCTCGACGCGCGTCACGTCGTCCTCGTCGCCCTGGGCGCGGGCAAGGCCGACGCCGTCGCCGCGATGGTCGAGGGCCCGGTGAGCGCAATGTGCCCCGCGTCCGTACTGCAACTGCACGAGCACGCCACGATCGTGGTC
>JAIRVA010000014.1 GCA_031254155.1 Propionibacteriaceae bacterium | reverse complement strand
GCAACCTCTCCGCGGGCGATGACCGGGGCCGCCCCCGGCGACACGGCCAGCCCGCCGGCTGTGTCTCCCCCGAGCGTACCACTGGGCGTCAGTCCGAGCGCGGCTGCCACCCCGGCGACCGGTGTGCCGGCGGGCAGCCACGTGAGGCGGGGGTCGCGCCGCCACCACGCCAGTTGCTTGCGGGCGAACTGACGGGTCCGGATAACCGTGGACTCCTTCGCCTCGTCCGCGGTCATGGTGCCGTCGAGATAGGCGATGATCTGGCGGTACCCGATCGCCCGCGCGGCCGTCGGCGAGCCCCTGAGCCCCCCCTCCAACAGCCCTCGTACCTCGTCCACAAAGCCCGCGCGCCACATGGCCTCCACCCGGGCCGCGATGCGCGCGTCCATGTCGCTCCGGGTGATCGCGAGCCCGAGCTGGGTCACCGGCGGAATGGCGTAGGTCCAGTCGGGCAGGCTCGGTGTGAATTCCCCGGTGAGTTCGATGGCCTCCAGCGCCCGGACGATCCGCCGGGCGTTGCCAGGATCGATACCCCGCGCCGTCTCCGGGCTTTGCGCCGCGAGCCGGGAGTACAGCGGCTCCGTCCCCCGCTCCGCCACCTCGGCGGTCAGGCGGGCGCGGATGACCGGGTCGGTGGGCGGGAAGTCGAAGGCGTCGATGACGGCGTGGAGGTACAGTGCGGAGCCGCCGACGAGGATCGGTACGGCGCCGCGGGCGCGGCAGTCCGTGATCGCTGTCCGGGCGAGCGACTGGAACACCGCGACCGACGCCGGTTCGGCCACGTCCATGATGTCGATGAGGTGGTGACGGACCCCCCGGCGCTCGGCCAGCGAGGGCTTCGCCGTACCGATGTCCATCCCGCGGTACTGGAGCATCGAGTCGGCGTTCACCACCTCCGCCGCCTGGCCGCGCCCGCGGAACCACAGGGCGAGGTCGACGGCGAAGGCGGACTTGCCGGTGGCCGTCGCCCCGGCCAGGACGATCACGGGTATCACCCCCGCATTCTCTCACGACCGCCCGACACGCCAGAAAACGCACCACGTTTCCCCGGCGGCTATCAGAGGTGTAGCATAACCGACGGCAATACTTGCCAACGGCGGCGCTCCCGCAAGGGTCCGCATGAGTGAAAGGGGGTGACGGTAGTGGGCATAGCTGACAAACTCAGTGAGGCGCTTTCCGATCACGCAGACAGTTTGAAGGAAGGTATCGAGAAGGTGGGCGACTTCATCGACTCAAAGACCGATGGTAAGTTCGCCGACAAAGTCGACAAAGTTCAAGATTTCTTGACGGAAAAGCTCCCTGACGAGAGCTGACCGGGAAACGCGAGCCCAACGGGACCGATGGCAACATCGGTCCCGTTTTCATTTCTCCAGGCTGGCGGCCAGTTCCAGCCAGGCCTCCTCCAGTTCACCCTGGTCGCGGCGGGCCTGGTCAAGCTCGCCGCCCAGTTCTTGGAGTACGACCCAGTCCGTACCGTCCGCGACCGCGAGGTCCGCCTCAAGCCCCGCGACCCGCGCCCCGGCCTTGGCAACTTTGGTTTCCAGCGCGGCCAACTGCTTACGAACAGTCCGGTCGGTGTTCGCCGGACTGGCCGCCCGGACGGGCGCCGCCACCGGTGGGGGCTCGCGGGCGCCGTCCAGCAGCGCGAGATACTCGTCGATCCCGCCGGGCAGATGGCGGAGCGTCCCCGCCGCGACCGCGTACTGTTGGTCGGTCACCCGCTCGACGAAGTACCGGTCGTGCGAGACCACGATGACCGTACCCGGCCAGCCGTCGAGCAGGTCTTCGAGCGCGGTCAACATATCGGTGTCGACATCGTTGGTCGGCTCGTCAAGGAGCAGCACGTTCGGCTCCCGGGCGAGAACGAGCAAGAGTTGCAGGCGGCGCCGAAGCCCGCCCGACAGTGCGCTCACCCGCGTCGAGAGGTGCTCCGGGGTGAAACCCAGCCGTTCGAGCAGCTGGCCGGGGCTCACTTCTTTGCCTTCCACCACGAAGACCGTCTTCAACCGGCCCACGACCTCGCGGACCAGGTCGTCCATGATGTCGGCGAGCTCGCCGTCGCCCTGGTCGAGGACCCCGATCCGGACGGTGAGCCCGCGCGTCACCCGGCCAGCGGTCGGCACGAGACGCCCCTCCAGCAGGCCCAGCAGGGTGGACTTGCCGGCCCCGTTCGGCCCGAGGAGACCAGTCCGCTCCCCCGGCGCGATCCGCCAGGTCACGTCGTGGAGGACCGCCTGGCCGTCCGGGTAGTGGAAACCCGCACCGACGGCGTCGATGACCTTCCGCCCGAGGCGCGCGATGGCCATCTGGCGCAGTTGGAGCGGGTTGCGGAGTTCGGGCACGTCCGCGATGAGCGAGTTGGCGGCCTCGATCCGGAAGCGCGGCTTGGCGGTCCGGGCGGGGGCACCCCGCCGCAGCCACGCGAGTTCTTTGCGCATCAGGTTGCGCCGCTTCGCCTCGGCGGTCGCCGCGCGGCGGTCCCGCTCGACCCGGGCGAGGACGTACGCGGCGTAGCCGCCGGCGAACGGTTCGACCCCGCCGTCGTGGACCTCCCACGTCGTCGCCACCACCTCGTCCAGAAACCAGCGGTCGTGGGTGACGAGCAGCAGGCCGCCCTTCACCGCCGGCCAGCGGGTTTTCAGGTGCCCCGCGAGCCAGGCCACGGCCGCCAGGTCGAGGTGGTTGGTCGGTTCGTCCAGCGCCAGAACGTCCCAGTCGCCCACGAGCAGGGCCGCGAGGGCCACCTTGCGGCGTTCTCCCCCGCTCAGGCCGCCCGTGAAGCGGTCGAGTGGCACGTCCCGCAGGAGCCCGTCCACCACTGCCCGCATCGCCGCGTTCGACGCCCACTCAAACCGTTCCCGCGCCCCGAACACCGCCCGCTCGACGCTCGCGTCGGCGAGCTCGTCGCCCTGGGTGAGGTAGCCCACCCGCAGCCCGCCGCGGTGGGTGACCTTGCCGCCCGTGGGTGCGAGACGCCCGGCCAGCAACGACAACAGCGACGATTTGCCGTCCCCGTTCCGTCCGACGATGCCGACCCGGTCGCCCTCGTCGATCCCGCACGTCACGGCGTCGAACACCCGCTTCGTCGGGTAGTCCAGTTCGATTCGCTCCGCCGAGAGCAGATGGGCCATGGTGCCTCCTTCGCGGGTTAAGGTTACCCCCACGCGTAACGAAGTCGAAACATTGGCGCAACGGTTGGGCAATAGCACCCTGGCAAGCTCGTTTCCCGGAAGAAACACTACGAGACGGAGGACCATGTTCACCAACCCCGACGAGTTACTTGCGTACGCCCAGGCCGAAGGCGTCGTTAACGTCGACATTCGCTTCTGCGACCTGCCGGGGGTGATGCAACACTTCACCGTCCCCCTGGAGTCGTTCGACGAGGCGGTCTTCACCGACGGGCTGGCGTTCGACGGTTCTTCGATCCGGGGCTTCCAGCAGATCCACGAGTCGGACATGGCGCTGCTGCCCGACCCCACGACCGCCTTCATCGATCCCTTCCGGGCGGCGAAAACGCTGGTGGTCAACTTCTTCGTCCACGACCCGCTGACCAAGGAACCGTACAGCCGTGACCCGCGCAACATCGCGCGCAAGGCCGAGGCCTACCTCAAGTCGACCGGCATCGCCGACACCGCGTTTTTCGCCCCCGAGGCCGAGTTCTACATCTTCGACTCGATCCGTTTCGAGACCAAGGCGTCGGCCGGCTACTACGCCATCGACTCCGTCGAGGGCGCCTGGAACACCGGGGCCGTCACCGATTCGGACGGGCGGCCCAACCGGGGGTACAAGATCAAGTACAAGGGTGGGTACTTCCCGGTCTCCCCCGTCGACCACTTCGCCGACCTGCGGGACGAGATGGTCGCGAACCTCCGCGCCGTCGGCCTGACGGTCGAGCGGGCCCACCACGAGAACGGGACGGCGGGGCAGGCGGAGATCAACTACCGCTACAACACGATG
Source organism: Propionibacteriaceae bacterium (assembly GCA_031254155.1). GTDB lineage: Bacteria > Actinomycetota > Actinomycetes > Propionibacteriales > Propionibacteriaceae > WQYJ01. The sequence goes on along the minus strand of JAIRVA010000014.1, from coordinate 307 downwards.
CTGGCCGCCGCCGACGAAGTGATGAAGTTCAAGTACGTCGTCAAGAACACGGCCTGGGCGGCCGGCAAGACGGTCACGTTCATGCCGAAACCGATCTTCGGCGACAACGGGTCCGGTATGCACATCCACCAGTCGCTGTGGACGGGCGGGGTCCCGCAGTTCTACGACGAACGGGGGTACGCCGGCCTGTCGGACGTGGCCCGCCACTACATCGGCGGACTCCTCCACCACGCGCCGTCTCTGCTGGCGTTCACCAACCCGACCACCAACTCGTACCACCGCCTCGTCCCCGGCTTCGAGGCGCCCG
>JAIRVA010000276.1 GCA_031254155.1 Propionibacteriaceae bacterium | reverse complement strand
GTACGGTATGGGGATCGCGGTGGTCGCGTACGCTCGGCTGGCCCGTCCCACGCCCTTGGCGGCCAACAGGATCTGGGCGAGGCAGAACTCGGCGACCGGTTCGGCGTTCCGCTCGGTCTGGGAAGCGACGAGGATGCCGCGCGCGTACACCGCCGGGCCCACGAAGGCCCGCACCGAGCCGCCCGTGTGGACGAGGAGCTTCAGCGCCGGGCACCAGTCGAGGAGGGCGGGGGTCAGGGGCGGGCAGCCCCACCCGGTCAACAGCCCCTCGGCCACGCTGAGCACCGCCCGGTTGGCGGGGGCCACGCAGTCGTCCGGTTGGGGCAGGAGGCGGATATCCGCCAGGGCCTCGAGGCGCGCCCAGTCGCGGGGCGTGAAGAACGCCGTCCGTAACGCCGGGTCCAGCGCGACACCGAGGATCATCGCGCGACCTCCTCCGTCACGTGGGCGGTGGCGGGCAGGAGGGACATCCACGTCCGACGGGAGTTGCCCCACACGACGTACAACCCGGGGGCCGCTAACAGACCCAGCCCGAGGGCGGGCGCCCGCCAGGTCACCATGCCGACCACGACCAGAACCGCCAGGGAGACGAGACTCCAGCCGAACTTCCGCACGGCTAGGTACACACTGGCCTTCACCACGGCCCGCCGGCTGAGGTCACCCCGCTCGGCGAGCCCCACCCAGGTGACGGCGGCGGTCACGAGCGCCCCCGCCACGAGGACGACCGTGAGCGGCAGCGCGAGCGAGCGCAGTCCCCACAGCGAGAGGGCGTAGAAGTCCACGAGTACGACAAGAATAAACGCTTGTACCGCGACTGCGACCGGTCCGGCCCGGCGCCACGATGCCCGCCAGGCCCGCCCGAACGTCCGGACGGCGGTGACGGAACCGTTCAAGGAGTAGTCTCGGAAGACCGCGTACGCCCCGGCCAGCGCGGGCCCCAGCAGGATCGACGCCAACCCGGCCCAGAGCCAGGAGACGCGCAGGTCGACGAGCAACGCCAGCACCCACACCGGCAGGCAGGTGACCGCGATCAGCAGGTTCGTCATCAGCAGGATGTAGAGCACCCCCGTGACCGTGAGGAAGCCACCCGCGAACCCCCGCATGTCAGCCCTTCAGCCCGGAGGTGGCGATGCCCTCGATGAAGAACCGCTGGCCGAAGAGGAAGATGACCGCGATGGGCAAGACGGACAACACCGACCCGGTGAACAACAGGGCGTCGAGCGAGCTGCCCTGCGGGTCGGCCTGGAAGGTCTTGAGCCCGACCTGGATCGTGAAGTTCGCCCGGTCGCGCAGGTAGATCAGCGGTCCCATGTAGTCGTTCCAGGTGTTGACGAAGGTCAGCAGTGCGAGCGAGGCGAGCGCCGGCCCGGACAGCGGCAGCATGATGCGCCGCCAGATCCCGTACTCAGAGAGGCCGTCCAGGCGCGCCGACTCGGACAGTTCTTCGGGAATGGTCTCGAAAAACTGCTTCATGAGGAAGACGCCGAACGCCCCGAAGGTCTGCAGGATGATGATCGGCCAGAGCCACTTGCCCGTGAGCCCGAGACGGGTCATGAGGATGAACTGGGGGATCATGTACGCCTGCCAGGGGACGGCGATCGTCGCCACGTACGCCAGGAACAACGCGTCGCGTCCCGGGAACCGGACCCGCGAGAAGCCGTACGCCGCGAACGACCCGGTCAGGACCTGCAGGATCGTCACGATGGTGGACAGAAGCAGGGTGTTTTTCAGCCACGTCCCCATGTCGGCCTTCGTCCACACGTCGACGTAGTTGTGCCACTGGAAGACCTTCGGGATCCAGCGGATCGGGACGGAGAAGACGTCCAGGTTCTGCTTGAGGCTGGACATGATCATCCAGAAGAACGGGACGAGCAGGAAGGCCGAGAAGACGACCAACAGGACGTAGAGGATGGCTTTACCCACACGGTGGCTCATTGCTGCCTCCTTCTGAGGATCCGGACGTGAATCATCAGGAACCCGAAACAGACGACGAAGAGGGCGAGGTAGCCGAGGTAGCCGAGCCCGAGGCTGTACCCGCTGGCGAAGCTCGCGACGGCCAGGGCGAAGGCGACGAGCCCGAGGGCGAGGGGTACGGGGGTCCAGCGGGGCTTGCGAAGGTCGCTTTGTTGGTTGACGATGAACTGCAGGATGGTGAACGTGAGGCAGATGAAGAACAGGATGAGGCTGGCCGCTGAGGCGTACCCGAACTCACCGGTGCCGGGGGCGTTGGATGACACCCCGATGCTCTTCTGGAAGATGAAGAAGGAGATGACGTACGTCGACGTGCCCGGCCCGCCCTCCGTCATGACCTGGATGAGGTCGAAGACCTTGAAGGACTGGATGGCCAGCATGACGGTGACGAAGAACGTCGTCGGGCGCAGCCCGGGCCAGGTGATGTGGAGGAAACGCCGCCAGCCGCTGGCGCCGTCGACCTTGGCGGCTTCGTACAACTCCCGGGGGATCGTCTGCAGCCCGGCGAGGAACAGGATCATGTAGTAGCCCATCTCGCGCCACGTGCCGACGATGATGAGGGCCGGCATGGCCCAGGTGCTCGACACCGTCCAACCCGGCGGGTGGGCCACGCCGATCCAGGTGAGGAACTGGTTGACCGGGCCGTACTTCGGCGAGAACAGCAGGTTCCACACGATGGCGATGGCGACGATGGAGGTGATGTACGGGAAGAAGGCGGCGGCGCGGAAGAAGGCCACCCCGCGGATCTTCTGGTTGAGCAGGATCGCGAGTGCGAGGGCGATGACCCCGGTCAGGATGATGTGGGGGATGGCGTAGTAGAAGGTCTGGGCGACGGCGGCGCGGAAGGTGGAGTTGCGGGCGAGGCGCTGGAAGTTGGCCAGACCGGTCCAGTGGGGGGTACCGAGCGCGTTCCAGTCGGTGAAGGCCATGTAGAACATCAGAATGATCGGTACGAGGGTGATGACCGCGAAGCCGATGAAGTTCGGGGCGATGAAACTCCAGCCGAGGGCGGTGTTGCGACGGCGGAGCTTGTGCGCCCGGTGGGCGGTCTGCCGGACCGGGGCGGGCGTGGTGGTCGACATCGGGGCTCCTTCTCGTCGGCGGGGCGCGAACCGGGGGTTGGTCGGTGGTGGAGGCCCGTTTGGCGCCCCGCCCGGTACCGGCGGGGCGCCAAACGGGGGCGGATCACCAGTCCTTGTCCTTGACCTTCTGGCTGGCGGTCGCGAGTTCGGACGTGGCGTCCGCGCTCCCGGACATGATCGCCGTGTGGGCCGCGCCGAGAACGGTCGAGATGTTCATCACATCGGCGCCGGACGGGTTCTCGGGCATGGTCTTGTGCACCTGATAAGCGGTCTTGCTGAGCGCGTCGGACGGCATGCCCGCCGTCGCGAACACGGCCGCGGTCACGGCGTCGGACGAGGTCGACGGGGTGATGCCGATCCCGGCGAGAGCTTTGGCGGCGTCCTCACTGGCCACGAAGGCCAGGAAGTCCTTGGCCGCCTGCAGCTTGGACGGGTCGATCTTGGCGTTGATGCCCATGCCCGTCGGATCGCCGAACGTTACCGGCGTGCTGACGGTCGACGAGTCGACCTGCGGCGCCGGGGCCATGCCCCACGTGAACTTGTCGGCGTCGCCGGACGTCTGCTGGGAGACGAGTGTGGCGATGTACCACGAGCCCATGAGCATCATGGCCGTACTCTGCTTGCCGAACTGCGCCTGGTACGTCAGCTTGTTCGTCGAGATGTCGCCGTACGCGACCTGGGCGCCGGAGTTCTGCAGGTCGAGCGCGCGGTCATAGTACGGCTGCATGTAGGTGTAGTTGCCGGTCATGTACGGGCCGGCGGGGTTGGTGTTGTCACCCTTCTGGGCGTTCGCGAAGCCCTGGAGGGTGGACTGCCACGAGTGCTCGTACGTCCCGAGGGCCGTCTTGCCCGCCGCCGCGAGCTTAGTCGTCAGATCCTTGGCGGTGCTGGCGTAGGTGTCCCACGTCCACTTGCCGTCCGGAACCGCCACGCCCGCCGCGTCGAAGAGGTCCTTGTTGTAGAACAGGAGCCAGGAGTCCTGGCGGTACGGTACGCCGTAGTTCTTGCCGTTGACAGCGTACGACGCTGCTCCGGTGACATCCTTCGACAGGCCGGCGACGACATCGGACACGTCCATCAGCGCGTTGCCCGTCGCCCACTGCCAGGTGTACTTGGCCTGCTTGATGGTGATGATGTCGGGGGCCTGGCCGCCCGTCATGTCGGTGAGCATGAGCTGCTCGTAGGTGTTCGGGTCGTACTCCTTGAGCGTGATTGTCACGTTCGGAGCCACCTTCTTGTAGGCGTCGACCAGGGTCTGGAACTCGGGTGTCGTCTTGAGCGACCAACCCGACATGGTGAGGGTGACGGGCGCGGACGCCGTGGCCGTCTGGGTGCCAGCGGCCGTGGTGGTGGGCGTCGACGTCGTACCACCAGATCCACAGCCAGCCAGGCCGAAGGCCAAGGCCCCGGCCATGAGCGCGGCAAGAGGCTTGCCTAACTTCATTTCTTCTCCTTAGTGTGAGGCCCGGATGGGGCCGTGGTAGCCGGGCGCCAGCCCGGCGGGATGCCTGGTGGGAGAACCGAGCGGGTGCTCACCCCGTCTGGCCAGACGACGTGGGCGACCGCGGCGGTGCCCGTGAGGCGGATGTCCGCGGCGACGCGGGCGTTGTCCCCGGGCGTTCCCGGAGACACCTGGCCGGACAAGGTGATGAGCTGGGTGACCCATTGCGATGTCAGGACAGGAAAATCGAGGTAGGGTACGGCGGACGGTCCGCCGAGCGGAGTCGCGTCGTCGAGGAAGGTGATGCCGCCCGCGGCGGGGTGAGAGATGGCCCGGATGGCCGAGACTAGTGCGGGGGTTGTCGCGGCGGCGTACCCGTCGGCCACCTCGGACGACGTGGTGGCGACGATCTCGGCTCCCGTGACGGCCCAGCCGCCGACCCGGAGGGTCACCGCCTCGGGGCTCGCGGTCCCGACCAAGACCGCCCGGACCTCCCACGGCCCTCGGACCAGCGAAATCACCGTCAACTCGCCGGCGGGGCTGGACTCCCCGACGTAGCCCGACCCGTGCAAGAACTGCGTGGGTGCCGGATCGACCCAGTGGGCCTGGGCCCGGCTCATCGCCACCCCGACGGGGGTGTCCTGGGTCGCGCCGAGGGGGATGAAGCCCGTCCGGTGGCTGGCGCGGCCCCGGCCGTCCAGGAGGCAGACCGACTGGGCCAGCGGGGTGACCCACGCGTCGGCGTCAAGCGGGGGGAAGGTGGCGGTGGAGTACCCGTACTGCGCGTAGAGGGGTGAATCGGCGCGGGTGGAGCCCACCGTCGCGTGGTCGTTGCCATGGTTCACGACGCGGACGATCCCGTCGGCCTGCGTGGCCGAGACGACCCAGCCGGGGACCGGGTAGACCACCAGTTCGTCGGCGGTGTCGACGGGCAGCGGCTCTTCGACCGCGGTCCAGACCGGGTGGGCGGCCGGCAGGACGAGTCCGAGGAGGCCCTTGCACGCCCAGTACGGCGAACAGGGGCCAGAGTACGACTGTGCGAGGCGGCGCCACGGGTCGTACCACCCCATCGTGAGAATCCCCTCGTCATCCGGGACGCCGTGGGTGGCGAAGTGCTTGACCATTCCGGACGTGGCGCGCCGGACCAGGCCGGGGGTGAGCGCGGGGGAGCCCGCCAGCGCGCCCATCCAGAGGGTGGCGGCGGCGGTGAAACGGTAGATGAGCGAACGGCCGGCCCCCAGCATCGCCCCGTCGGCGCCGAGCAGGCGGACGGCGGCGGGGAGATACGCGGCGAGACGCTCCTCGAAGACCGGCCGGAGGCGGCGGGCGACCGGGTCATCGGGTAGCATGTCGCACCACAGCAGGGGGTAGACCTGGAAGACCCAGCCGCCGTAATAGTCGAAGGTCCGGCCCGGCCCGTCGCGGTACCAGCCGTCGGCCACGTAGCACGACTCCGAGAACGCCAGGTCCTCGGCCTGGTCCTCCGCCGACCAGGGGCCGCCGACGGAGCGGAGGAATTGCTGCGTGATGAGCCGGAACCAGACCCAGTTGTTCTTGGGGTAGCTCGCGTGGATCCACTCGGCGAGGTAGTCAATGGTCATTTCCTGGGTCCGGGAGTCGAACTGGTCCCAGAGGTACGGCCTTGTCAGATGGAGGATCGTGGCGAGCGAGCACGCCTCCACCTTGGCCTGGTCGTGCTCGGAGGGCCGGACCCAGCGCCGGGCGGGATCAAGGGTCGGGTCGGGGCCCACCCGGAAGCCGTCGGCGTACCACTCCAGTTCCGTCAGATCCGCGCCCTCGGAGCCGGCGGCGAGACAACCGGCCGCGAGGAAGGTGCGGGCGAACCCCTCGAGCCCGTCCACGTCGTGGCCGTACCCCCCGACGGCGCCGGGAAAGTGGATGCGCGCGTGGTCGGGGGAGCCGTACCGCCGGGCGGTGGCGAGCAACTGCCGGGCGAGGGCGACCCAGTGGTCGCGCGTCCAGCCGGTGTACGGACTCAAGGCGCGGTCTTCCGGCAAGGCGAGCGGGCCCCATTGTCCGGGCGACCCCGGGGGCGCGGCAACAACCGGAGCGGTCTTCGCGGCTGTGCTCATCGACCTCCCTTTCCGCACCGTTGCCCGATAGATGTTAGCGTTCCGTACTCCCGCTCGGATCGTCAACTGATACGATCAAAACGATCAGATTCGATCACGTACGAAAAGTAAGTTAACGAGTTGGTGACGATGTCGGAGAACCCGTTTTTCGCCGAGGAACGACGGCGCCAGATTCTTGACGAGGTCCGGGTCGGGGGATCGGTCCAGGTGAACGACCTGGCCAGCCGGCTCGGGGTGAGCGCGGTGACGGTCCGGCGCGACATCACGACGCTCGCCCACCAGGGCCTCGTGACCCGGGTCCACGGCGGGGCGGTGACGCGGCGCGGACCGGAGCGGGCGGCGAGCACGACGCCGGCGACGCGGAAGCGGACCCTGGGGATCGCCACCCCTTCGATGGACTACTACTGGCCGCAGGTCGTCAACGGCGTGCAGGCGGCGGTCAACACCTACCGCGGGCAACTCATCCTGCGCAGTTCGTCGTACTCCCCCGACGACGACCGCCTCGCCATGCAGCGACTCCTGGAGACGGGCCGGGTGGAGGGGCTGCTCGTGGCGCCCGTCCCGCTGACCCGCGCGTCGGCCGAGGTCCTGGGGTGGCTGGACGCGCTCGAGGTACCCGTTGTACTGATGGAACGAACGGTGCCGGCGGACTTCTTCCCCGACCGGCTCGAGTGGGTCGTGACCGACCAGGCGCACGCCGCTGACCTGGCCGTCCGCCATCTCGCCAGTCAGGGCCACCGGCGGATCGGGCTGCTGACAAGCCTCGGGACCCCGCACCACGTCACCGCGCGCGAGGGCTGGCTCCGGGCGTGCCGGAGTCTCGGGCTGGCGCTCGACGGTGTCTGCGAGGACACCCCG
>JAIRVA010000213.1 GCA_031254155.1 Propionibacteriaceae bacterium | reverse complement strand
GAAGTAGTCGCGGTAGGCGTCTCGCCCGAACAACTCCGCCGTCGCCCGGCTGGCCCCGTCGCCAATGGTGACCAGTTGGAACGCCACCACGTCGGGCCCCCACTCGGCCGCTTCGCCCTGGTCGCGGAAGAAATCCGCCAGGCAGAGGTGCTCGCCGCCAGTTTGGCGGGGGAAGGTGAAGCGGAGCGGGGTCGGGGGTACCACGGGGACAGGGCGACTGGCTCCCATCACCGCCAACGAATTACTGCTCATGACCACTAGGTCGTTGCCTTCCGAGTGGCACGGCCAGAAGCCCCACACGACGCGGAGATCCAGCCACTCCCCGGCGCGCGCAAGCCAGTGCGCGAGGGCCGGTTCCCCGACGGTGTGGGCGAGCTCGTCGGCGGTCGGGCCGTTTGGCGCGGCCTTGAGCCCCCACTGGCCGGCGAACAAGGCCCGCTTGTCGAGCCACGGTTGGATGTCGGCCAGTCCCGCGCGGGCCTCCCGGACTCCCCAGAACGGGGGTACGGGAACGTCCACGCCGCCTGGCACCGGGCGCCGTAGCGCCGCCCGCTCGTCGCTGGCCTCGTGAACCGCCGTCCGGGTCACTCTCCGGGGTGGGGGGGCCGGCAATTCGCCCGCGCCGGCCTTCGCCGCCATGACGGCGTCCATCAGGCGGAGCCCCTCGAAGGCGTCGCGGGCGTACCGGACCTCACCCGCGTACAGGCTTGTCAGCTCGTGTTCCACGTACGACCGCGTGAGGGCCGCGCCGCCGAGCAGAACCGGGTACCGCGCCGCCAGCCCGCGTGCGTTCAGCTCCTCCAGGTTCTCGGCCATGACCTGCGTGGACTTGACCAGCAGGCCGGACAGCCCGATCGCGTCGGCCCCCTCTGCCTCGGCCGCGGCGATGATGTCCGTGATCGGCTGCTTGATGCCGAGGTTGACGACACGATAGCCATTGTTTGTGAGGATGATGTCGACCAGGTTCTTGCCGATGTCGTGGACGTCACCTCGTACCGTTGCCAGGACCAGCGTCCCCTTGCCCGCGCCGCCCACCCGGCTGAGGTGCGGTCCGAGCACCGTGACGGCCCGCTTCATCACCTCGGCCGACTTAAGGACAAATGGAAGTTGCATCGTACCCGCGCCGAAGCGCTCCCCGACCTCCCGCATGGCCTCCAGCAGGGTCTCGTTGATGATCGTGAGGGCCGGGGTCGCGGCGAGCGCCTCGGTGAGATCCGCCTCCAGGCCGGCCACCGCGCCGTGCAGGATGTGCCGCCGCAGACGCTCGGCAACGGGTAACGTCTCTATGTCGGTGGCCACCGGATCCGCCGCCACCCCCTCGAACAGGCCCAGGAAGCGCTCGAGCGCGTCGTCGGACCGGTTCCAGACGAGATCCAACGCCGCCTGGACCTGCGCTTCCGGCACCGCCGCGAGGGGCCGGATCCGGCCCGCCGGGATGATCGCGCAATCCAGCCCCGCCCGTCGGCACTCGTCGAGGTACACCGAGTTGAGGACGACCCGCGCCGCCGGAGCCAGTCCGAACGACACGTTCGACACCCCGGCCATGAGGTGCAGGTGGGGGTACTCGGCGTGGAGTTGCCGCATCGCCTCAATCGTCGCCGCCGCGTCGGCCCGCGCGTCGGCCTGCCCGGTCCCGATGGGGTACGTCAGGGGGTCAATGATGATGTCGCCCGGATCCAGACAGTATTCGCTTGTCAGTACGGAGATCAGCCGCCGCGCGACGGCCACCTTGGCGGTCGTGGTACGAGCCTGCCCCGTCTCGTCGATGCACAACCCCACCACCACGGCACCGTGCTCGCGCACAATGTCCAGCGTGCGCGCGAGCTTCGACCCCGGCCCGGCCCCGCCCTCCAGGCTGACCGAGTTGACGACCGCCCGCCCCGGAATGACCTCCAGCCCGGCCCGCAGCACGGCGGGATCGGACGAGTCGACCTGCAGGGGTACGTCCACCTCCCGCGCGATCCGCGCGGCCAGCTCCGCCATATCACGGCACCCATCGCGTCCCACGTAGTCAACGCACAGATCCAGGATGTGCGCGCCCTCCGCCACCTGGGCCCGGGCGATCTCCACGCACGCGTCCCAGTCATCCGCCAGCAGCGCGTCCCGGAACGCCCGCGACCCCGACACATTGGCTCGCTCCCCAATGGCCAGGTACGCGACATCCTGAGTCAGCGAGGTAGCCGAGTACAGTGACGCCACCGCGCCCCCCACCCCAGCGGGGGTGGTACGAAGAGCGCCCTCGTCGGCTACAACAGCCCGCTGGCCCTGGCGCCCGCTGACGGCAGCGACAGGGGAATCCACCCCCGGAACATTAATCCACTGTATTCCCTTGTCAAGAGATGAAACACTAGCCCTGTCCCCCTGTTCAGCCCCTCTGCTCCCATCCCCGACGACACCGGGACCAACGCCCTCACACTCGCCGAGTCCGGGGCCGAAGGCCCGACTGCGGCTGCGCCCGGAGGGGGGGTGCCCCACCGCCGGAAGGCCACGACCCGTCAGGGTCGGGGCCTGAGGATAGGTGGGACGGGTGCCCTCCGAGGCAGGCCGCGAGCAACCACGAGGCTCAGGGATCACACGCACAAGAGCACGGATGTGTTCCGGGGTCGTCCCACAGCAGCCTCCGGCCACCCCGATCCCGTACCTCCCCACGAACTCGCCCATGATCCGCCCGAACTCGTCGGCCCCGAGGGGATAGGCCGCCCCGTCGGCGGTGAGGACGGGCAAACCCGCATTGGGCATGCACGACAGGGGCAGCGGGCAGAGCCGGGCGAGTTCGCGCAGGTGGGGCCGCATATCCTCCGGCCCGGTCGCGCAGTTGAGGCCCAGGGCGTCGATGCCGAGCGGTACCAGTGTCGCCACGACGGCGGTCAGATCCGAGCCCACGAGCAACGTACCGTTCGTTTCGACGGTGACGGACACGAGGATGGGGCAATCGGCCGCCGCCGCCGCGATGGCGCGCTTGGCCCCGGCGACGGCGGCACGAATACCCAGCAGGTCCTGACACGTCTCAATGATGACGGCGTCGACCCCGCCCCGGAGCAGCGCGGCGGTCTGGCGGGCGTACGCGTCCCGCGACTCGCCAAATCCCACCTGCCCGAGCGTGGCGAGCTTCGTACCGGGCCCCAGGGACCCAAGGACCCACCGCCCCCGCTCGTCCGCGACCTGGCGCGCGATCCGGGCGCCGGCCTCGGCGAGTTCCTCCAGCCGGTCGCCCAGACCGTAATCCGCGAGCGCGGTCAGGTTCGCGCCGAAGGTGTTGGTGGTGACGAGGTCGGCCCCGGCGTCGAAGTACGCGCGGTGGACCGCGGCGATCACCTCGGGCCGCGTCACGTTGAGCAGCTCGTTGCACCCCTCGTACCCCAGGAAATCCGCGGCCGACAAGGCAAATCCTTGCAGCATCGTCCCCATGCCCCCGTCGGCGACGAGGACGCGGTGGCCGAGCACTGACCGAAGCGGGACGCGAGTGGGCATAGGTCAAGGATATGGCATGGACCAAACCCGCCTGCGCCGACTGCCGGGTAAAGTGGTGGAGGTGAGATCATCTGACAGTATTGCTGACGCCGTCACCGACACCATTCTGACCGTCGCCGCGGAGATCGTCATGCCACGCTTCGGTACCCTACAGGCCGGTGACGTGGCGGAGAAGCACCCGGGGGACCTCGTGACCATCGCCGACCGCGAGGCCGAGGCGGCGATCGCCCGCGCCATCCGGGACCTGCGGCCCACCGCGTTCATCGTCGGCGAGGAGCAGGTTTTCGCCGACCCCACAAGCCTGGACGGCCTGGCCACGGCGGAGGACGCCTGGGTGATCGACCCGGTTGACGGTACGCGCAACTTCGCCAACGGTTCCCCCAACTTCGCGATCATGGTCGCGCACGTCCGGGCGGGTACGACGGTGGAGGGGTGGATCTACCAACCGGTCAACCAGGCCATGTACCAGGCCGAGTCGGGGGCCGGGGTCCGCTTGGGCGGTGAGCCGGTTGTCCGGCGGGCGGCGCGGGAGCGGCTGCTCGGGTCGGCGTACGTCCGCCTCGCCACGCCCCCCGACGTGATCGATCTCGTCCGCGGGGCCAGTGCCTGCGGCATCGACTACCCGCGACTCGTCGAAGGCGAGTTCGACTTCCTGTTGTACCGCGAGGGCAAGCCCTGGGACCACCTCGCCGGCGCGCTCATGACCGTCGAATCTGGTGGCCGCTCGGCCACCCTGGCGGGCGACGACTACCGTCCGGGAGTCACCTGCGCTCCGCTCTCCGTCGTACCCGCTGACCAGTGGGAGTTGGTACGAACGGCGCTGGCCGCGAAGTAACAACCGTACTTCCGTCAGTGGCGACCGCAACTCCGCTAACCAACGCCTTCTCCGGACTTCTGACCGTCGATTGCGGGATTGCGGTACGTTTTCGTCCCCCCAGACGCGCGTTTGGACGCTTTCGCGGGATCTGGCAGGGTCCGGCAGGGTCTGGCAGGGTCCGGCAGGGTCCGGCGGGATCCGGCAGGGTCCGGCGGGCCACTACAATGACTGGTGTGACGCAACGTGGGATTTTGTGGGTGGACGGGCGGGAAACGGATCGGACCGTTTCCCTCGCTGACCTGCCTGCCCTGATGACTGAGGGACTTGTCTGGCTCGACCTGGTCGCCCCGTCGCCGGACGTGCTGGCCGAGTTGGGCCACATCCTCCGCCTCGACTCCCACACCCTGGAGGACGCCCTGTCGGTCCGGGAACGCCCGAAGATCGTCCACCTCGGTTCGTACGCCTTCCTGACGACGTACGCGGCGTGGAACTCCAGCCACCGCGTCATGACGTCGCGGATCAGCGCGTACATCCTTGACACCGCGCTCATCACCATCCGGCAGGACGACAGTGCCGCCATGAACCTGGTCGTGGAACGGTGGCGCCAGGATCAGCACCTACCCCAGTGGGGGGTCCACGGCCTGCTCCAGGGGTTGCTGGATGTCATCGTCGACTTCCAGTTCGAGGTGCTCGAAAACCTCGATGTGGAAACCGATGATCTGAGCCGGGAGCTGTTCTCCGAGCGCCCCGACCTCCAGTCGCTGCAACGCCGGACGTTCCAGGTCCGCGGGCACCTCGTCGCCCTCCACCGCATCATTCCCCAGACCCGCGACATCGTCGCCTCCATCCTCCGCCAGTCGCTCGCCGAGGAGTGGCCGCTCGAGCTCCGCGCGTACTGGGAGGATATCAACGACCACGTCCTCCGCGCCTCGGAGTGGGTGGACGCCCTGCGCGATCTCATCGCCTCCATCTTCGAGGCCAGCCTCGCGCTCAACGACTCGCGGATGAACGAGGTCATGAAGAAGCTCGCCGCCTGGGCCGCCATCATCGCCGTCCCGACCATGATCACCGGCTGGTTCGGCATGAACATCCCGTACCCCGGCTTTTCCGCGACCAGCGGCCTGGTCCTGGCCGTCGCGCTCATCCTCGCCTCGGTCGGGACCCTGGTCTTCATCTTCAAGCGGAACAATTGGCTATGAATTTCGGCAGTACGGTACGGCGCTGGGCGAACCTCCTCAACGGTGCGACCCCCATCGGGTTGGCCATCGCACGACTCGGTCACGCCACCACCCGGCCCGGTCCGGACGGGCTGACCCTCGCCGAGGGGTACCGATTCCGCTTCCCGGCCGCCAGCGCCTTCACCATCGGCAATGTTCTCATCACGTCCCGGACCTTCCCCGAGCTGACGGCCCGGCTGCCCCGCGTCATCGCCCACGAGGCGCGGCATTCCACACAGTACGTCGTCCTGGGGTGGGCGTTCCTGCCGTTGTACGTCCTGTACCTCCCCCTGAGCTACGCCCTCACCCGCGACCGCGCCCTCGGCCACCCGCTGGAAATCCTCGCCGGGCTGGACGACGGGGGCTACCGGCCGGATCCCTCAGAGCCCCGCCACCGGAACCCCGTACTATCACCTTCTGACAAGGAGTAACCGGCGGCCCTTAGGACACGTTCGTGAGTAACTGCCGCGTGTCGCTTCCGGGATCGGGCGCCTGATGGCGTTGTCGGCCGCTGCGGCGTAGTTCCACTACGCCTCCGGGCACTCCGCCTTATCAGCCATCCCGCCCCGAAACCGTCACTTACACCATTTATTAACGAACGTGTCCTTAGCCCACCGAACAGACCTGGTCGAGGTTGTCCACGACGTTCCCCCCGGCCGGTTGAGCCGTGTCGGGTGCGGCGGGACCTGTTCCCGGATCGGTCGGCGCCGCGGTCGTGGCGGTAGTCGTCGTCGGCGCGGTGGCCGCCGGGGAGTCGAGGGCCTCGGATTGCAGGATGGTGTTCGCCACGGTGGTCTGAATGAGGGGGTAGTCGGGATTCCCGGCCGCGATGAAGGGCGGCGTGAAGGACACCGAGACGATGGGCAGGGCCTTCGCCTTCACGGCCAGGTCGATCAGCGTCCCGATCTGGGAGGTCGGTACCGACGTCTTCAACGTTGCACCGGACGCCTGCGCCAACGCGGTGAACCGCGCGGCCACGTCACTCGGGTTGAGCTGCTGGAGCATCGCCGCCATCACGCACTTCTGGCGCTGCATACGGTCGTAGTCCGACCCGTCCTGGCGGGTCCGGGCGAACCACAGCGTGTTGTAGCCGTCGAGGTGCTGCGTCCCCGCCTCCAAAAATACCCCGTCTGCCTTGTTGAGGGGCAGCCGCTTCTGGATCGTGATCGTGAGCCCGCCCAGGGCGTCGATGAGGTCGATAAGGCCCTGCATGTCGACCGCGGCGTAGTAGTTCATGGCGAGCCCGGTGATGCCGGTCGCGGCGTCGAGCATCGCCTGGATCCCCGGATCGGCCACCCCGGGGTACAGATCGGCGTGCTCGAGGCCCGCGAGATAGACGGCGTTGAGGAGACACTCTTCCTTGGGGCAGTTGTACCCGCCCGGGTACACCGCGTGGAGCGGCGTACCCTCCGGGAACGGCACCATCTCCAGGTTGCGCGGCAGGCTGAACAGGACCGTCCGGCCCGTCGCGATGCTGATGCTCGCGACGGTGACGGAGTCCGGTCGCGTCCCCCAGCGGTCAGGACCGGTGTCAAGACCCATGAGCAGGATGTTGTAGCGGCCCTTGTTCTGCACGGTCTGGCCGCCGCCACCGAAGATGTTGCCGAGGGCCCCGCCCGTCACCCAGGCCGCGCGGGTGGCCCAGGCCGTCCCGGTGGCGAGTACGACGGCCAGCACCAGCGCGATCACCGAGTAGATGGCGCCCTTCTTGACGCCCATTCCGCGCGGACGCGCGATCCACCAGGTGTTGAGCGCCAGGATGGTCCAGAACGCCCCGACGACGAAGATGGCGACCGCCAAGACCCTGAGCACGACACTGTTGGCGAAGAAACCGATCATGGCGTTGCGGAAAACGAGGGTCAGGACAAGGGCGAGGAGGGCGAGCGCAACAAGGATCAGCCACAGTTTTAGGGCGAACCGCCCCACCTTCCGCGAGCCGTGCAGCGCCTGGGCAGAGCCGGGGAAGAGGAGACCCAACGCGGTGAGCGTGTAGCCGCGCCGCGTCTTCACCACCTCGCTGCGATGGGCAAGCCCCATCACATCCGTCATACACCCTCCGATCTCACGTCATGCCCTCTTAGGGAACCGCTGATCTACCATGTAGATCAGCACTTCCCTAGTATCGCCCACGGGCTGGCCAGTCCGCCGCGAGCCACGCCGGTCGGCGGCGAGGCCGGGCCGTCAGCTCCCGTACGGCGTCGGCAGGAACGTACCCCGCTCGTCCAGGAAAAATGTGGGGATCACCGGTTCGCCGCGGCTCATCTTGTAGCCGTCCCGCGGCAGCTCGGCGCGGGCCGCCTCGTGGCGGGCGCGGGCGGTGGCGAGCGGCTCGGCGCCGACAACCTCACCGTCCCTCACCAACTCGCGGAGCAGTACCCGGTCGTTGTCATCGCGCTCGGGCAGCCCCGTCACCCGGATGAGCTCCGCCTCGGCGATACCCTTGGCGTCGAGCCGGCGGGCCGCGTACTTCCGCCCGCCCACCGTCGCCTTCGCCGCCGACTTCTTGGCCACGGCGACGAGGGGTGCGCCCGGCGCGTCGGAGGCGGCGCGGGCGACCAGTTTGTAGACCATGGAGCACGTCGGCGCACCGGAGCCGGTCACCAGCGACGTCCCCACCCCGTAGCCGTTGACGGGTGCGCCCGACAGGGCCGCCAGTTGCCATTCGTCCAAGTCAGAGGTCACAATGATGCGGGTCTTGGTGGCACCCAGCTCGTCCAGCAGCGCCCGGACCTCCCGCGCGGTGGCGGTCAGGTCGCCCGAGTCGATGCGGACGGCCCCCAGGCGGCCCCCGGTGATCTCAACCCCGGTCCGGACCGCCGCTTCGATGTCGTACGTGTCGACGAGCAGCGTCGTGGACTCCCCCAGCGTGGCGATCTGGGCCCGGAAGGCCGCCTCCTCGCTGTCGTGAAGCAGGGTGAACGAATGGGCCGCCGTACCGGAGGTCGGGACGCCGTACTGCCGCCCGGCCTCCAGGTTCGAGGTCGACGCGAAGCCTGCCACGTACGCGGCCCGCGCCGCCGCGACCGCCGCGTGCTCGTTGATCCGCCGCGACCCCATTTCGATGCAGGGCCGGTCCTCGGCCATGAGCGTCATGCGCGACGCCGCCGACGCGACCGCCGAGTCGTAGTTGTAAATCGACAATAGTAGAGTCTCCAGGACGACGGCCTCCGCGAAGGTACCCTGGACGATGACGAGCGGCGAGCCGGGGAAGTACAGGTCGCCCTCGCCGTACCCCCAGATCGAACCGCGGAACCGGTAGTCAGCCAGGAATTCCGCCGTCGGGCCGTCAATGATCTGCTCCCGCTCCAGGAAGCCCAGTTCCGCGTCGCCGAACCGGAAACCCGCGAGCGCCTCCAGTGCGCGCCCGACGCCGGCCACGACCCCGTAGCGGCGCCCGGGCGGCAAGCGGCGTGCGAACAACTCGAACACCGATTCCCGGTGGGCCGTACCGGATTTGAGGGCCGCCCGGACCATCGTCAACTCGTACTCGTCCGTCAGCAGCGCTGTCGAAGTGCCATTCGTCATGACGACAAGTGTAGGACGTTCACCGGGCCCGCCGCTTGCGTTTCCCCGAGCGCGGCGGAGTACGCTGGTTAGGCAACGCAACCGCGCGAGAGAAAGGTACCCCCATGTCCCCCCTGGTCAGCATCCTGATGGGTTCCGATTCGGACTGGCCGGTCATGGCCGAGGCGGCGAAGGCCCTGGCCGAGTTCGGCGTCCCCTTCGAGGCCGACGCGATCTCCGCCCACCGGATGCCGGACGCCACAATCGCGTACGCCCGCGCGGCGGCGGGCCGAGGGCTCAGGGTCATCATTGCGGGAGCCGGCGGGGCCGCCCACCTGCCCGGCGTCCTGGCGGCGGTCACCCCGCTGCCCGTCATCGGCGTACCCGTCCCCCTGAAACAACTTGACGGCCTCGACTCGCTGCTGTCAATCGTCCAGATGCCGGCCGGCGTCCCGGTCGCCACCGTCGGCGTCGGCGCCGCCCGCAACGCCGGTCTGCTCGCCGTCCGCATCCTCGCCGCCGGGGACGACGCGCTGCGGGAGAAGGTCCTGGCCTTCCAGGCTTCCCTCACCAAGGCCGCCGAAGCCAAGGGCGAAAAAGTCCGCGCTCTCGCGGCCGCATTGGCCTAACCCAGAGTGTCATGCCGACAGATCCGCAACCCCAGATCACTGTCGAACCCGGCGATGATCCTTTGGCGAGCCTCGCGACGGTCACAGGCCCTCCCATTACAACTGATCTAGTTGAAGAAATTCTTGCCGAGGACAGCTGAACTCGCCGACATCAACTGAACCGATGTCACGAATCTCGCACAGACCAAAACGACTGCCAAAGGCTCAGACCAGTCCCCCACCCCACCGTTTTTGGGATAGTCCCGCACCCGGCACACCACATGAACCCGTTTCGCGATCACAATACGTGAGGCACCCGCTCACATTTCGCGATCAACTTGAGGCAAGACGTGATGCGCTGCGATGTGAACATCACGGGTGGTCCTGAGCGTTGGTGGGGGTGATGAGTCACTACCCGCGCCTGGGTGACGGTTGGGACGGATCCCAGACAACGCCATACGGGAGGTCGATGTCCCAGGTCGCCTCGAGCGGGATACCTCGGGTGAGGGACAGCCACGCCCGGATCACCCCGGCGTGGGTCACGACCACCACGATGTTCCAGGGCCGGTGCCGCAGGTCGGCGACGTACGAGCCGACCCGGCGACGGACATCGGCCCACGACTCACCACCTGGGACTCGTCGTTGGACGTAGTCAGCGGCCCACTGGTCGAACTCGGCCCGGTCGATGTCGTCCCACCGCCGGCCCTCCCACGCCCCGAAATCCAGTTCCATCAGGCGGTCATCGCACTCGACACCCGGCGCGCCACCCGGGCGGTCCCCCTGGCTGCCGACCAGTCGTACCACCTCTTCCGCGAGCGCGCGGCACCGCGTGAGCGGGCTCGACACCACCGCGTCGACCCGCCCGGGCAAACGCGCGCAAACCGTCGCGGCCACCGCGCGTACCGCCGCCGGGGTGACCGCTAGATCCGTCCGCCCGTAACACACCCCCGCCCCGCCGACCGGCTCGGGGTGCCGGACCAAGAAGACTTTCACAGCCCGGCGCCCGCGCACCCGAGGACGACGAGCAGCGTCACCACCTCCAGGATCTGCTGGGCCGCACCGAGGCAGTCGCCCGTGTAGCCGCCGAGGCGGCGCCGGAACCACCGCCCGAGGCCCAGCCGGACGAGGTACGCCACCGGTACGGCCACCAGCCACCACGGGTGCCACCACGCCAACCCCACCACCGGGACAAGCCATAACGTCGCGACGACCAGTCCCGGCCCGGAGACGGGCCGCGCGTTCGCCTTCACCTTGCTGGAGGCGTCGTCCCGCGCGTACGTCCCCCCCGCCATGATCGTCACCACGCACCACCGGCTGAGCACGTGCGCGAACACCACCGCCGCGAGGCCGCCCCAGACCCCGAAGCCCGTGAGCGCGGCAAGCGCGGTGAACTTGACCCCGAAGAGCAGAATGAGACCCAGGACCGCGTACGCGCCCAGGCGCGAGTCCTTCATGATGTCGAGGGTCCGCTGCTTGTCGCGCCCACCGCCGAACCCGTCGCAGACATCCGCGAACCCGTCCTCGTGGAAACCGCCGGTCAGCAACACCCCGGCGGCCAACCCGAGCACGACGGCGACCGGCACCGGCAACACCCACGCCGCGAGCCCCAGTGTCCCCGCGACGACACCGCCGACGAGCCAGCCGATCGCCGGGAAGTAGCGGATCGACCGGCTCGCCTGCGCGTCGGAGTAGCCGACCCACGCCGGTACCGGGAGCCGCGTGTAGAACATGACGGCGGTGAACCCCAGCCGTACCTCCGTCGCCAGCCGGTGCTCCCGGCGGGCAGGGGGTGGTACGGCGGGAGCGGTCACGCCGCCTGGGCCTCCGGCTCACCAGTCGACACGCCCGCCTGGTCGAAGCTCGCCATCTCGGTGAGGAAGGCGACCGCGCTGGCGATAAGGGGGTACGCGACCGCGCAACCCGTACCCTCCCCCAGCCGCATACCGAGGCTGACCAGCGGTTTCACCCCGAGGAACGCGAGGACACGGGTGTGACCCGGCTCCCCCGACTCGTGACAGAAGACCGCGTTGTCCAAGATCCCGGGCTCGTCCCTCCACACCGCGAGCAACGCGGCGGTCGCGACGAAACCGTCGATCATGAGGATCCGGCCGGTCTGGTACGCCCGCCGCATGGCCCCGCTCATCTGCGCCAACTCGTACCCGCCGAACATCGCCAGCGCCGCCCGGCCCGTCGCCGGCTGCGGGTGGCGGGCCTGGACCGCGCCCAGCAACTCCAGCTTCTTGGCGAGACCCGAGCCCGCGAGCCCCGTCCCCGGCCCGACGCAGTCCGCGAGCGGCAGCCCCGTCAGCGCGCTCACGATCAGGCTCGCGGCACTCGTGTTGCCGATCCCCAGCTCGCCAAAACCCACGATAGTGGAGTCCGGATCAACCTCCTGGTCAACCACGTCCGCACCCGCCGTGAGGCAGCCTTCCACCTCGTCGGCGGTCATCGCATCACCGGCCAGTGAACTCGCGGTCCCCGGCCCCATCCAGTGGTCAACCATCCCTTCAGGCTTGTCACCGGGCCAATCGACGCCCGCGTCGGTGAGGACCACGTCAATCCCGTGCTGGCGGCAAAAGACGTTAATCCCCGCCCCGCCGGCCAGGATGTTCAGCGCCATCTGGGCGGTCACTTCGCGGGGGTACGCGCTCACCGGTTCGCGGGCCAGCCCGTGGTCGGCCGCGAACACGAGGATCGCCGGCTTCGCCAGGACGGGAGTCACGGTCCCCTGGATCGTCGCCACCCGCGCGGCGAGATCCTCCAGCGCCCCCAGAGCGCCACGAGGTTTGGTCTTGTTATTGATCGCATCCGCGATTTGTTCACTCAAGTTCGTCACCGGAACAGTTTATCCATAAGCGGGTACGCTTCTTCCGCCCGGCGGCAATCCTTAACCTAACAGGCCCGCCACGCGGGGTACCAGGCCGTCGCCGGCTTCCTCCTTTGTACAGGCGAAGATCTCGTGGTCACGCCAGTCGCCGGCGATGTGGATGTACCGCGGGCGGCGGCCCTCGTACCGGAAACCCAGCTTCTCCGCCACCCGCAGACTGGGCCGGTTCTCGGGGCGGATGCAGATCTCGAGGCGGTGCAAGCCGACGGTCCGAAAGCAGTAGTCAACCGCCATGGCGACGGCGAGCGGGGTGAGGGAACGTCCCGCGTACCGCTGGTCGATCCAGTACCCGACCGACGCCGTCTGCGCCGAACCGTAGACGACGTTCGCGACCGTGCACTGCCCGATCACCGGCTGGGCGGCGTCACCCGCCCACCGGACGAGCCACGGCAGGCCCAGGCCCGCGCGAGCCTGCTCCCAGTGCGACCGGACCCGCCGCACCGGGCCGAGGCTCGCTTCCCCGCGCGTCGGCGACGTCGCGTCCCAGGGGCTGAGCCAGGCCGCGTTGCGACTGCGGACCCGGCTCACCTCGTCGACGTCGCGGGGCCGGAAGGGGGTGAGCCCCAGACTCCCGTACCGCAGCGTCACCGGCCAGCGGTGCGCAGACGGGAAAGCCGGTACATCGACCACGCGTGCCATCGCGGTGGGCGTCAGCCGAGCGGCAGGTAGAAAGCCTCGGACTCGGCGGCCAGGAAACCGTCCTCGCTCGCCAGTACGGCGAGGGCGTCGGCCCGGTAGATGTCGTACATCCCCGCGAGCCCGGTGGGCCGTCCCGTGATCGTCATGTGGCCGCCCTCAATGGTGGCGGGGACACACGTCAGGGTGTTCGGCGCGATGCGCAACGGCTGGGCGAGAAGCGTGCCGAACAGATCGGGATCCGCCGCTGCCCCCATGAGCTTCCCGATCATCGGCTCCAACAACAGTTTGGCCAGGACGAACGTACCGTAGACATCGCCGGGCAGGGCCAGCAACGGTACCTTCTCCTCGGCGAGGATGAACCCGTGGTCGCGGCCCGGCGACACGGCCACTGGTGTGAAATCGTGCGGCCCGATCTGGTGAGCGATGGCTGTAAGGTCGAGTCCGGGTTCGCCCAGACCACCGACGGTCACCACCAAATCGGCCCGGACAAGCTGTTCCGTGATCGCACCCACGAGATCCGCCTCGTCAGTGAACACGAACTCCAGCCGGTGCGCCTGCGCGCCAGCGGCCTGGGCCAGCCCGGCGGCGAGGTACGACGCGGGTCCGGCCTCGGTGGTGAGCGCGGCGACGATGACCCGGGGGCTCGGACGGGCCATCACCTTCGAGATGCCCATCCCCGTCAGCAGGGGCAGCAGCCGCGGGATGACCTTCGTACCCTTGTCAATGACGACTTCGCCGGCCTTGACCGGTCCCAGGTCCGTGACCGCGAGGATCGACTCGTTCAGCGTGAGCCCGACGGAGTCGAGTACGGGTACCCCGAACTCGGCCAACGACGGTACCATGCCCAGCAGAAAGTCCCAGTGCTGCCAGAAGTCGCGGACGCCGTCCTTCGCGGGGGGAGGCAGCAGCGGCAGGACGGATTCTTCCGGAGTCAACTCGGCTTCCACAGGCGTGGATCGATGCTTGAATAACGCCATGCCCCTACGATAGGCCCATGGAGCCAGATTTTCCGCCCCGACACACAACGAAGGCCGAGGTCCGGGCCGAGGTTTTACACACCCGGGCGGTCCGCGACGCCGCCGAGGCCGCCGAGGCGGACGCCCGGCGGTGGGCCCGCGTCCAAGCCGCTTTGCGCCGGATGTCACCCCCGACGGTCGCCTGCTACGTGTCGGCGGGGACCGAGCCGGGGACGCTCGAGCTGCTCGACGACCTGCTCGAGTGGGGGGTCCGGATCCTCCTGCCCGCGGCCCATTCCGCCCACGACCCGGCCTGGGCCGACTGGGCCGGCGAGGCGTTGGTGGCCGGGTACGCCGGCATCCCCGTACCCCCGGGCCCACCGCTGCCACCGGACGCCCTGGCGGCGGCGGACGTCGTCATTCTGCCCGGTTTGGCCGGTACGGCGGGCGGGATCCGGCTGGGCCGCGGCGGCGGGTGGTACGACCGTGC
>JAIRVA010000181.1 GCA_031254155.1 Propionibacteriaceae bacterium | reverse complement strand
GTTCACTTGATCGGCGGCGAACCCCGCGCTGTCTATGACGCGAAGTACAAACTGGAAGAACGGCTGGACGACCTGTACCAGATGCACGCCTACTGCACCGTGCTGGGACTGGATGTCGGCCACCTGGTGTACGCGGGTAGCCGATTCAGTCCAGACGATGCCGACGCCGCGATTCGCAACGCAGGCGTCACCGTTCACATCCACCCCCTCGACGTGCGGGACCGCCCCAGTGGCTTGCTCCACCAGGTTCACAAGATCGCGCGGACGAGTCTTGAAAGAGTGTTTGTCTGACGCAGGTTGGTCATCTGGCCGGTTCGTTCGTTACCTTGCTCCGTAGGGTGGCAAGTGCAGCCGCTCGCAACTGACTGACTCTCGCCGGGGACAGGCCGAGTTCGGTGGCAACTTGTCGCGCAGGCTGCCCGTGGATGAAGATGCTTGTGATGACCTGTCGTTGCAGTTTGGGCAGTCCGGCGATCTCAGCCAGAACGTGCAGGGTTGCACGGTGCCGGTCGATCCGGTCGACGGTGTCGGCCTCAATGCCGTCGTCGTGCAGGTCGTCGGGGTGCAGTTCGCGGCGGCAACGCCGAGTGAGGTCGCAGGTGCGGGCAAGGTCGATGGCTTTGCGTTTCGCGGTGGCAACCAGAAGCGCTTCGGGATTGCAGATGACGGGAGGCTGGTGCACCAGGAGCGAGAGGATGGCCTGCATGACGGCATCTTCGGCGAGATCGGGACGGCCCGTGGGGAGAAGGACGCTGGCGGCGACTTTCTGCATGGCGTCGCGGTGGTGCAGGTACAGTTCGGCCCAGTCGGGTGGGTGTGCCACCGCCGGATGACTGCACGTCTGGGTGCTCGGACTTGTCAACGGAATCTCCTTGCTGAGTTGCGTCCGTTTCGTAGTCGTTTGAGGCGGTTCGCTGTTCAGTTCCGGAGTCGAGATTGACCCGCGTTTCCAAACCCCTGTCTGCCGTAGTTTCTGTGGCTTCACACCTCTTGCTGACGAGGGGGCGGGTGCGCACCTTCCCAGTGGAAGGGAGCGCCAAAGTGACGGTGTCGATGCGGGTGATGACCGCTGGGGATGGTTACAAGTACCTGCTGGAGTCGGTGGCGGCAGGCGACGGGGATCGGAGCTTGTCCACGCCGTTGACCCGCTATTACACGGAGGCGGGTTCCCCGCCGGGCCGGTGGATGGGTGCAGGCATCCGGTCGCTGCGCGTGGATAGCGTGCAGGCGGGGGATGTGGTGTCGGAGGTGCAGTTGCAGCTTTTGGTCGGGCAGGGTTGCAACCCGGTGACTGGCGAGCCGTTGGGCCGTCCGTACTTGCGTCACCGCAGCGTGCAGCAGCGAGTCGCCCAGCGTGCAGCCGTACTCGACTCCGGCCTACAAGACGAGGAACGGGCAACCGCCGTGCAACAGATCACCAGTGAAGAGACTGCGCGGGGCACGCGGCGCACGGTCGCCGGGTACGATTACACGTTCTCGGTGCCGAAGTCGGTGTCGGTGTTGTGGGGTGTCGCGGATGCGGGTACGCAGGAGTTGGTCGTGCAGGCGCACCATGATGCGGTGGCTGAGGTGGTCGGTTTCATGGAACGGGAGGTCGTGGCGACGAGGATCGGCGCGTCGGCTCGTGGCGGCCCGGCGGTGCAAGCCGATGTGACCGGTGTGCTGGCGACCGCGTTCGACCATTGGGACTCGCGGGCGGGTGACCCGCAGTTGCACACCCATGTCGTGGTGGCGAACAAGGTGTGCACCACGGCGGATGGGAGGTGGCGTGCGGTTGACGGGCGTCCGATGCACGCCGCGACGGTCGCGTTGTCGGAGTTGTTCAACGCTGTTTTGGCTGACCGGTTGACCCGCCTGTTGGGTGTGGGGTGGGACACCCGTGACCGGGGTCGGGACCGTAACCCGGCGTGGGAGATCGCGGGTGTGGGCGACGAGTTGATCAGGGTGTTTTCGACCCGGTCGGCTGATATTGAGGCCGAAGCTGACCGGTTGATCGCCTCATACACCGCCGGGCATGGCCACCGCCCGTCGAAGCGTACGGTCACCCGGTTGCGGCAACAAGCCACTCTCGCGACCCGGCCCGCCAAGCACCTGCACTCGTTGGCCGAACTGACCTCCAGGTGGCGTGACCAGGCCACAGCGCTGCTCGGCGAGGACGCAACCGGATGGGCACAACGTATGGCTGCCACGGGTGACAGGGTGGTGATCCGGGCAGATGACGTGCCCCTGGACGTGATCGACGCCCTGGGTCGCGCCGTCGTGGCGGTGAACGCGGAGAAACGGTCGACGTGGACCCGGTGGAACTTGCATGCGGAAGCGTCCCGGCAGACGATGGGATGGCGGTTCGCGAGTCTCCGGGACCGGGAGACGGTCACCGGGATGATCGTGGACGCTGCTGAGACCGTGTCACTGCGGCTCACCCCGGACGCGTTGACTGTGCCCGCCGAGTTCCAGCGTACGGATGAGACGAGCCGGTTCCGGCCCCGGCATTCGGCGTTGTACACGTCTGAAGACCTGTTCACCGCCGAAGCCCGGCTGCTTGCCTTGTCCCGTGACGCATCCGGGCCGGTCGTGGCATACGACAAAGTCGAGGCTGTCACCGCCAGGCCCGACGACAATGGGCGGTGGTTGTCGGACGACCAGGCGGCGGCGTTGGCCGCTATCGCCACGTCGGGCCGGGTCGTGGACGTGCTGGTCGGCCCCGCCGGGGCGGGCAAGACCACCGCGTTGGCGGCACTGCGCGCCGCATGGGAACACACCCACGGGCCGGGTACGGTGGTCGGGTTGGCACCCTCGGCGACCGCCGCCGCCGTCCTCGCCGACGATTTGGGCATCACCACCGAGAACACCGCGAAATGGCTCACCAACCACCGGCTGCACGGCGACACGTTCACCACCGGCGAACTGGTGATCGTGGATGAGGCGTCCCTCGCGGGCACGTTCACCCTGGACCAGATCACCCGCCTCGCCGCCCAGGTCGGGGCGAAGGTGTTGCTGGTCGGAGACTGGGCGCAACTCCAAGCCGTCGATGCGGGTGGGGCGTTCAACCTTCTCGTCGCCGACCGGGATGATGCTCCCGAGTTGACCGATATCCACCGGTTCCGCCACGACTGGGAAAAGACCGCATCGCTCGGGCTACGCCACGGACGCCCCGACGCCATTACGGCGTACGATGCACACGGTCGGATCATTGGCGGGGACCTGGACGACATGACCGAAGGCGCCTACCACGCCTGGCGGGCCGACACCACCGACGGGCGCGCGTCACTGCTCATCGCCGACAGTCACGACACGGTACGCGAGTTGAACCAACGTGCTCGCAACGAACGCATCATCACCGGACACGTCGACCATGACCACACTATTACTCTCAACGACGGCAGCCGGGCGTCACGCGGTGACTGGGTGATCACCCGGCACAACGACCGCCGCCTCCACGCGGGACGTACCGGGTGGGTCCGCAACGGCGACCGGTGGACCATCACCCGAGTACACGACGACGGCGCGGTCACCATCCGGCGGGCCGGGATGCGTACGGGCGGGACTGTCACCCTGCCCGCCGACTACGCCGCCCACCACCTCGATTTGGGGTACGCCGTCACCGCCCACCGCGCCCAAGGCGTCACCGTGGACACCTCACATTGCGTGGTCACCCCGACCACCACTCGGGAGAACCTGTACGTCGCCATGACCAGAGGCCGGGAGACGAACACCGCCTACGTCGCCACCGACCGGCCCGACGACACCCACGGCGTGCCCCACCCGTCCGACGGTGAAGAACGGACCCCCCGCGACGTACTCACCGGGGTCATCCACAACGTCGGAGCCGAACTATCAGCCCATCAGACCATCCAAACCGAAGCCGAAACATGGGAGTCCATCACCCAGTTGGGTGCCGAGTACGAGACCCTCGCCGCCGCAGCCCTCGAAGACCGGTGGGCCACACTCATCCGCGCGACCCTGCCTGAAACCCAGGCCGAACAAGTACTCGGGTCCGAAGCGTTCGGCCCGCTCGCCGCCGAACTCCACCGCGCCCTCGCCGCCGGATGGAACCCCGAAACCGAGTTCCCCCGACTGGTCGCCGCCCGGCCAGTAAGTGATGCTGCTGACGTGGCAGCCGTCCTTCACGGACGACTCGCCCGTGTTCTCGACGATGTGGAGGCCCGACCACACCGACGCCAGCCCGCGTACATCCTCGGTATGTACCCAGAAGTCACCGGTGTCACCAGCCCAGCCATGCGCCACGCGTTGGACGAACGACGGGCCACCATGGAATCTAGAGCCGCTGAACTCCTCCGGCAGGCCGTTTCAGACAGCGCACCATGGCTTGAGACCTTGGGGTCAATGCCTCACACAACGCAAGAAGCCCGTCGCTGGACCCAAGCAGCGCAAGCCATCGCCGCCTACCGCGACCGGAACCAGATCGATACCAACGCAGCACTTGGACGACCAACAACTCTGCTCCAGCGTAGGGACATGCTGCGGATTCAGAGGATGGTAGACCAAGCATCGGTCATGGGTTTCAACTCTCGGAGCACAGGTCAAGGATCAGCTCTGGCCCGCACGCTGTAGTGTGTCCAGACCACTGAGAGTAGAGCCGCACCAGTTGACGGATAGAATGTGATGCTACGAAATGACAGGAGGAAACTGTGGAGATCATCTACCGACACAAGCCCGTAGCTGACTCGCCTATCAAGTTGCAGGTTCCTCCAGATGACTATCCCGTCATGCTGTCTATCCCCGCGTCCGATGGTACGCCACATGAAGTGACAGGGACCATCACACTCTCAGGAGGCGCCTTCCCTACAGCAAAGATTTGGGGAAATCTACCCTTGAAACAGACAGTGGTCGGCGCGTTCACTTTCCCCCAGTATTTCGAGTACCCAGTCCTGAAGGGCAAGTTGAGCACAAACCAGGATGTCATTCTCATCAATGCACGAATGAGCGCATACGCGATAGAGCACGCCACACTGTACGCAGACCTCGCTCTTGTAGGAAATGCGCGGGGCGCATTCGTTGATTCCTTCACCGAAATCAGATTCCAAGTGGAGCACCTTGACCGATGTCTCAGTTTCGCACCCATCTACCAGGTCCAAATGCCGCTGGACCAAAAGAACCCATCGCTAGCGTGGTCTGTCACAGAACGTGAGTCTCGCTACGAATACTGGCAGAGCGAAGACGGCACTAAGCTAACCGCTGGTTTTGATGGACTCGTTAAGACGGGCGATCCATACACCATGCGTCTTCGATACATTCCAATCTGCGAAGTCAAAACTGAGAAACCATTCTGCGCAGGGGCGGTTTTCAAGGAGTGGGTAAGGCCGATTTCTGGCCTAATCAGTGTTCTGACGGGTGTGGATGCGAAGGTGACTCACGTTGAACTTCGTGCGGCGGGTGAGGATGGCGCTGCGCTAAAACTCCAACTCTATGCACGCTGGATCACTCAATCGCCGTACGCTTCCGCAGAGAGAACGGGGAGCGACATTTCTCCGGCGATGCGGCTTGGCCCAGATGCCGGGAATCTGTTGGAGCTTGCCCTAGCCTGGCGTCGAGAGGCTGAGGAAAGGTCTCCGGTTTTCGAAACGTACACTTCCATGGCAGGGATTCAAGACGATCACCCGCGACATAGATTCCTTCTTCTCATTCAATCAATTGAGGGTCACTACGGCCATGCGAATCGTGCCCGTCTGGATGAAGAAAATCAACGGTATCAAGCCAGGCGTGCTGAGCTTCTTCAGCATCTCGAAATTTCGAAACTTGAAGAGAAATGGCTGAAGTTCGCCCGGAAGAACCTCGTTCGTGAGAAGCACGGGCAACTGCGGGAGGCACTCCAATGGTCGATTGCTAGTCTTCCTCGCTGGGTCGAAGACGGGATCGCTGCTTCTACTCTCGTGCAAGAAGTCCTTCCTTCGCTGCCGAATGGCAGTTCGTGGAGAGACGCATTGGCCGAAGTCAGGAACGGATTGGCCCATGGGGCGCGGGGCTTTGACCCGTATGACTTACGTAACGTGGTCATGATCCTCGAAAAGGTAGTCCGCGCCCAAGTCCTTGTCGTTCTCGGCGCCGACCTTTCCAGTATCAATACAATGTTTGACGACCGATAGCGCACGACCAAAGAGGGCCAGCACGATGGTGCTGGCCCTCTGCTCTTTCTGGGTAATCAGACTCGCTTGCGCCGCCGATTTGCGACACCGAAAAGAGTTCCCCCACCAAGGATGAGCAGTCCGGCTCCGGCTGCGATCCACAGGCTTCCTCTTGGCCCGGTGTTGGCGAGATGTCCACCGGTGTTGATCTTGATGCCCGGCGGAGTCGGTTCCGGGGCGGAGACTATGGCTGATTCTGCCACCAGTCCGCACTCGCCTCGGTGTACGACTTGGCCTTCACGGTTGGTGAGGGTTTCGACCACGTAGATCATTCCTGGTTTGTCGGGTGTCGTGAACACGGGTGAGGTGTACGTCCCCGGTTGGCTGATGCTGACTGGTTCGGTGAGCGTGGTGAACAAGGTGTCGGGGGTGCAGGTCGCGCCCTCGTACACCTTCCTTCCATTGTCACTGTCGATGATTGTCGGTGTCACCACACTGTTGTCGGGTGTGTAGTACACGTCCCAGGTGGCTTGCCATCCGGTCATGTCCGTCACGGGTCCGGTGGTGTCGGGGTACCAGGCGTGGAGCACGTCCACCAGGTTCGTACCGGGCTCCACGGTGATCGCGGTGTCTTGCGTGGTAGCCGTGTCGATGGTTGACGTGTCCGTGTCCGAGAGTGTGACGAGTTGGGTGACGAACGACGGTGGTGTGGGGGTGATGGTGAGTGTTTCGCTCTTCTCCCCGCACAGGGTACGGAACGGTTCGGTACGCGAGTCGCCGGGTGAGGACACGACGAACGTGTACGTCGCCTCCCCGCCGTCGGCTTTGAACTTCGACCCGGACACTTTCTGTGCGGCGGCCCACGTGTTTTGTGCCGGAGTCAGCGTGTTCACCGCCACCAGTGTGGCGTCCGGGTTCCCGGCGGCGCACGAGTCGGGTGTGGCGGGGCCTTCGACGCGCCACAGTTCGACGGTGACGGTTGTCGTGTCGGCAAGCCAGGGGGCGAGTCCGGCCCACTGTCCGTGTTGGACCGCACCGTACATGTCGGTGTCGGCGGGGCTGTCGGGCCAGTCACCGGCCCACAGGTCGTCCTGGAAGTACACGTCGGTTGTGCCGCCGGTGGTGGTGTTCCAGGCGGTCACGGCAGTGTGGATGACCGGGGTTCGGCGGACCATCGTCGTCTCCACTGGCAGCCACAGCGGTGTCGTGGTGCCTTTCGACAGGTAGTCGGTTGTCGCATCGGGCTGGTTCGCCAGGTCGATGGTCCACTGGAACCCGTACGCCCCGTACCCGCCGTAGCTGACGGGGTGGCACACGGTTTGGGCGTGGTCCTTCCCGGCGGCAGTGAACGTCAACTCGTACTCGTCCACCACCGGCACACTGGGGTCCAGTGTGGTGGTCCGCTGACCGGGCACAGCAGAGTGGTGCAACGCCCCGGTGACGACAACCTCGACCGGCTTATCCGTGCCCCATTGGTTCAGCCACAAGTCTTCCGGCGACCCGTGTTCGACCCACACCGTGTCACACACCTGGACGGTCGTGTCACCGGTCGGTTCGGGGATCGTCTCGTCCGTGACCTGTGACTGGACGGTCAATCCCATCTGAGTGACATGGGTTTCCAGGGTCTGTCCGAACTGGTCGGCCACCGACTCGGCGATCAACGGTTTCACCGTGTCAGTCTGGTGGTCTTTGTCGATGCGCCACACCCAGGTGCCGTACTGCGACGAGGGGACAGTGAACCCTGCCGGGGCTTTCACGCTCACCGGTTCGCGTCCCGACGTGGGCAGGGTCACGTTCACACTCGCGACACCGAGGACGGTCGCCCCGGTAGGCGGCTCGTCAGCCACCGTGAAGCTGGAGACTGATCCGGCATAGAAAGTTCCCTCCACTGTTACTGTGACAGGGTGCCCGGTCGTGTCGGACATCCACCGGTCGGCTCCGTCGGGCAGTGACAAGGTGACCGTGTCGTCGGGGGCGGCCCCCTTGGCCTGGTACTGGTCCGGGAGGGTGGAGGCGACGGCGATCCTCATCGGTACGGTGAACCGTTCGGCCGCCGAGAAGTAGTCGTCGCACACCGGCCCGCCCTGGGGCAGATACTTGGCGTTGCCACCCTGATACGCCGAGTCGAGACACCACCGCAACGCATAGTGACCAGAACCGGGGTTCGCGGGCAGGGGAACTTCGGTGGTGGCCCACACGCCAGGACCAGACAACGTGACCAGGGTCGGCCCGCCCGGCACCACCTCCACACCCTTCGGCAACGCCACCGATGGGGTGGGCGGGATGCTGGTTTTCACGATCTCGCCGGACGCGACCAACGGATAGTACGTTTTGGGTTGGGTCTGGACCGGGTCGGCCCACTCCTGGACTGGCCACTGCGACCCGCCCACCGCGTCGGCTTTCACCTGGTCCGTCACCGTGGTCGCATCGGATGCCAAGACGGTCTGGCCGATCTGGGTCGAGACTTCAGGCTGCCACCTGGTTTGCGTCGGTTCCCCGGTACCTTGCCCAGCGACCGTTGTCGTCAACGGTACGGCGATCCGCTGGGACACTCCCTGTTGGTACAACAGGTAACACGATTCCGGCACCCCGGCCACCGTCATCGACACCGTGACCGGCTCGTCAGCGATCAACGGATGACGAGGGGACAATGCGACGGATTGCGCCGCCGTGCCCGTCGTCACGGTCATGCTCGTCTGACCGTTCGCGAACGTGGCGTTCGGCGTCGTGACGGTCAGTGTGGCGGTGAACCCGTCCGCGAAATGCGCCGTGTCCCGGTTAGTCTCCCCCGTACGGACAAGCCCGTACCACACCGTCAGGTTGTTCGCATCCACTTGGACCAGCGCGTCACGCGGCCCGGCGTTACGAACAGCCTCGGCGATGATCGATTCGTACGCCGCCTGGTGGGTGACGGGGATGCCGTTGTTGTACTGGGCGCGGGCGAACTGCGATACCGACGCCGAGGCGACATCATCAGTGGTTTGCTGGTAGCGGGCCAACAGGTACGCCAACTGCGCCACCTTGTCCGGCGTCCCATCCGCGCCGACCTGGCCGCACACCCTCGTCGCGTCCGACGGGTCCAACGTGTCAGGCGGGGTGACTCCCGGATCGACGCAGTACCCGTACGTGCCGTCGATCAGGATGTTGCCCCAGTGCGTACTCATCCCGTTGTAGGTACCCCACTCACCCGCCGGGAACTCGGCCGCACTCGCCACAGGAGCCAAGAGTACGGGAGCCAATAGGAGCGTGATGATCGTGGCGAGCATGGTGCCGACGGTCAGCCGTCGCCGGGGTTGCGCCCCGGACTGGGTTCGCGTGTGAAGAGTCATTGTTTGTACTGTGTCCTTTCCCAAGCCGTACGGGCCTGGATGCCGACAGCCCCCGAAGCGGGGTGTCAGTAGGAAGGTGCGTGGCGCGTACCTGGACGGTATGGACGACCACCTCGCACGCCTGGAGAACGACATCGCCAAAGCGCTCAACACCGGCGACCTGGCACGGGTCCGCCGCTTGGCGAAACAATGGAGCCGCCTGTGGCTGCTCGACCGGGTGAGACGCCATGGCTGAGATCACACCCGCGCAAGTCCACGACCTACTCACCAGCACCCACGAGTTCCTCACCAGTGCTCAAGCCGCCACCCAAGCCCGAGACCACCTCGGACACCTACTCCTCGACGTGGCCAGGCAAGCCAAAGCCGGACTGCGTGACCTGTCAGCAGTGTCCGGGCTGCACCACGCCACCATCCGCGCCATGATCCAACGCGCCCTCGGCCCCGGACTCCCCGACGGGTGGGACCAACCCGAACTGCCGATCTTGGCCGAACTCGGCCAGCCGTCTTCTGAGCCGAAGCCTTCAGCCCACGTTCCAACTATGCCGTTGCCACCGGCCTCATCAGTGGCGAAGCAAGTGATGGTGTTGTAGAGGTCGCCGTGTAGGGTTGGGACGATTCGATGCTCACACAAACTCCGCGTCAATAGCATGAAACTCTTCAGTGGCCGCACTGGCACAGTAGGCTGAAGTTGTTCGACCCAGAGAATCAGCACAAGAGATGCTGCATAGGTAGGGTCGGGCTCATAGGAATGAGGTTTGGCTGTGCAAAGAGATATGGAGCTGGTTCGCAAATTACTCTTCACGATTGAAGAGAAATACGTTTCAACAGCGCTTTATAGCAGTGACTTCAAAATTGATGGCTGCGATGCCGAAGCTATTGCGTACCATCTCTCGATTCTGAATGATGCCCATCTGGTAAGCAGCTACCGGGCGCAATACGCTGATAACATGTTGTATTCATTTCAAGTGGGCGGGTTGACGTGGGCCGGCCATGAACTACTGGACAAAATCAAGAGTGACACCGTCTGGAACAAGACTAAGTCCACAATCCACGAAAAGGGAATCCCGTTCGTACTGGATACGATTAAGGACATCGCTACTGCGATAACTACGGCCATGACCACAGCAGCGATTCAAAGTATGTAGCCGTCTTTCTTGTCCGCGCACGAGGGGACAAATCTGACGAACTTCAGTTTTGGGCATGCGCCACCCTCATGCTGAAAATGAACACTGTCTAGCGCTGGCGATGTCGCCACCTTCGGAGATGCCACAAGATTGGGCCTCTCTCAGGTAGAACCGTCGTACCGTTGCCGCGTCGACGCCGCACCGCTCACCCAACCGGGCATAGCTCCAACCCCCATCCCGAAGTCGGGCGATCTCTGGACGAGCAGACTCGTCCAGACCCTGCATCCTCATCGTCACCCCAGCCTGCTTCAAATGAACCGTGGCGGTACGGCGATGGACACCGAACTCCAGACCCAGTTCGCGGGCAGTTTTCCCGTTCCGGTAACCCTCCACAAGGTTGTCCTTCTCCTTAGCAGAGAGAGTCCGCTTCTTCCGGCACACTGGTTTGGGCGGCGCGAACTCCGTGAAAGTGTCTCGCTCCTCGGACACTTCACAGACACCCAAACGCCGTCCGACAAGCGTTTTCGACACTCCTGGCCCGGTTCGGATAGTGTCCAGGTACCTCCACCAAACCTCGCTTATCCGAACCACTGACCCGTGCATGTCGTCGGGGCGTGGCGTGTTCGAAGGGCGATTTGTGTGCCGCGCCCACTGGAATGCGCCAAACGTCCGGAATAGTCAGTCGAGTGCAGGATAATGATCTGGTGGTCTGGTTCCTACGTTCCAACCAGTGCCAGACTCGGATGTGAGACCGTCGTTTGCCTAGCCAAGGAAGGAGGTGTCCGCATGACTGATCTGGCCAGACCTGATGGCGGGATCGTACCCGACTTCCACACCGATCCGACCGCCTCTTTGTTCGATCGTGTCAATAGTCTGATCGAAGACGGTCAGCGCTTCGCCGCCGTACAGGCGAACGCTGCTCAGACTCTGACGTACTGGCGTGTGGGGCGCGAAGTCCACCTCGACATCCTGAACGAACAGCGGGCTGACTACGGGAGAGAGATTGTGTCGACGCTGTCGACACAATTGGTGGCCGCGCGGGGACGCGGCTACGCCGTCCGAAACCTGCGTCGCATGATCCAGTTCGCCAGGCTCTTCCCGGACGTGGAGATTGTGTCGACGCTGTCGACACAATTGAGCTGGTCACACATCCTGGAGCTTCTACCTATCACCGACGACCAGGCCCGATTGTTCTACGCCCGTGAGGCGGCCACCAACCACCTGGGGGTACGCGAGCTACGCGGGGTGATCGACCGTAAAGCCTACGAACGCCGCGAAATCGCCGACTCCCGGATCGCCCCGGGGTCGGCTCTGCCCCTCGACACGTTCAAAGACCCGTACCTGCTCGACTTCCTCGGCCTGGACGGAACCTTCCAAGAGCGTGACCTGGAGGCGGCGATTATGCGGGAGATGGAACGGTTCCTCCTGGAGTTCGGTACGGGGTTCACGTTCGTCGCCCGCCAGAAGCGGATCATCCTCGACGGCGAGGACTTCTACCTTGACCTCCTGCTGTACAACCGTACGTTGCGCCGCCTGGTCGCCGTCGAGTTGAAGACGGAACGCTTCAAAGCCGCCTACGAAGGCCAACTCAAGCTGTACCTCAGGTGGCTCGACCGTTACGAGCGCCAACCCGGTGAGGAAGCCCCCATCGGTCTGTTGCTTGTCACGAAAGCGAACCGCGAGCAGATCGAACTCCTTGAGATGCACAAGGACGGCATCATGGTCACCGAATACTGGACCGAGGTGTTACCCAAAGAAGACCTGCAAGACCGCCTGGACATCATCCTGCGTAGCGCCCGAGAGCGCCTGGCGCGCCGGGGGATCGCAGACTCTCTGACCGATGTAAAGGGGGACCTATGACCACTTCCACACCTCCGTACCTGATTGACCCGGCGAGCGTGAGAGCGTCAGTTCGCCCGGAACACCTGGAAATCGCCCAAGGGGCGTACATCGTCCTTGAACACCTCTTCGGTGACCGGAAGTCCGCCATCGACCCGGCACAGGAAATCTGGACGGCCGACAACGCCGAGAGACTTCGCCACGCTATCGGGGGCAACCCCACGGATGGGTCGCTGTCTTTGAAACAGAAGTATCACGGCCAGTTGACCACCTTGCCAGATCCGGTACATCTCCTGTTCGCGGAGATGTCGTTCCTGCGGCATTTGCCCACAACCCAGATGAAACCACAGACCAAGATCGACGACCTGAACGCAGACCTCACCCGGATCGCTGGTCATCCACCCCTCCCGGACGCAATGAACGATGCTCTGCTACGCCATCCAGGGGTTCCCGACGCTTTTGATGGTCGGATGGAGTACCTGACGTTCTTCTGGGAGCACATGGCTTGGCTGGCCCAGTTCGTGATCCGTTGGGCGGGTCTGCCTGATGCTCAACGCCAAGCGACGTTGGGTGATCCCTGGGCCTTCCTCGACCTGACGGCCGACGTGACACCTGACCAGCCGGGCATACGCAACGTACTGCTGTTCCTCACTTTCCCGTTGGTGTTCGAGCCGACGAGTTCGGACGCGGCCAAACGCCGGATACGTGACGGGCTGGCCGACTCCATTGACGGGGTGACAGGCGACGATCTCAAGGCTGTCAACCGGGACATCTTGGCGATCCGGGCCGCGACGATGAGGCACACGCCGGGTCCGTTCACCTGGTGGGAGCCGCGCTGGCGGGAAATCTGGGACACTGCGGACACCACTCCAGGCCCGGCTCCGACCGACCCCGATCCGGTTGCTCCGTCACTGCCTGGGCTCGCCCTACCACGGGCCACCGCCGAACTCGCCACCACAGTGTACCTGCCGACAACCTGGCTGGACGAGTACATCGGCCTGCTGGAGTCCCGCCACCAACTGATTGTGTACGGCCCGCCGGGCACCGGCAAAACCTTTGTGGCCCGAAGAGTCGCCCGGCATGTCGCCGGGGACGAGCGGGTGGCTGTGGTCCAGTTCCACCCGTCGTACGCCTACGAGGACTTCTTTGAGGGACTGCGTCCGGTCACCACCGGCGGTAACGTCAGCTACCGGCTGGCACCCGGCCCGCTCCGACGGATCGCGGCGGCGGCGATCGAAGACCCCGACCATCCGCACGTGCTTATCATTGACGAGATCAACCGGGCCGATGTTGCCAGGGTGTTCGGCGAGTTGTACTACCTGCTGGAGTACCGCGACGATCAGATTGCACTTCAGTACTCGCCAGAAGAACCGTTCTCGCTGCCGAAGAACCTGTACTTGATCGGCACGATGAACACCGCCGACCGTTCTATCGCCATGGTCGATGCCGCCATCCGGCGTCGCTTCCCGTTCATGGAGATGCACCCGTCGGAAGAGCCGGTCGCGGGCGTCCTGGGAACCTATCTCGCGGCGGTCGGCGGCACAGCGGAACGGTCCGAGTTGCTGGCCGAACTGAACAGCCAACTACCAGGGAAACTGCGGGAGTTCCAGATCGGTCCGTCCTACCTGATGCGCCCCGAAGCGGCGACCGAGGCCGGGTTGAGCCGCGTTTGGCGGTACGACATCCTGCCGTTATTGGAGGAGCAACTGTACGGCACGCACGCGCGAGACCAGGTGCACGCCAACTTCGGGTTGGATGCCATCCGCAAGGTGCTCGCAGCAAAGCGCCAGCAGAGGCTTCAACCTGAATCAGCGTTGGTGCAACCGGAAACCTGAGGTCGGCAGTGGAGCGATTGACGCTGACGGAGAACCAGAGCGAGCGAGCCGGTCTCGCCCTGTCGGGCGTCGAGGCTGCCGCTCTCAACCAGACTGGTTTGGTACAGGCGATCCCGGTGTGGGGTGGTGGTTGGGAGGTGTCGCCATGCGTGAACATGGTTGGCGCGATCCGGGTCGGTGAACGTGACATCGTGGTTCAGCCGAAGGCATCCTTCTCGTCGTTGTTGTTCATGTTGGCCTATGTCCATGATCCGGGGTTCAACCCCGCCGAGTTCGACGGCCTGGCTGACGACGATCTGTGGCCAGCCGTGGGCGAGACGCTGATCCGGTTGACCCAGCGGGCTTTGGCGGGGGGGGTGTTGCGCGGGTACGTCACCATGGACGACCGATTGCCGGTGGTACGGGGCCGGATCAGGCTGTCTGACCAGTTGACCCGCCGCCACGGCATCCCCGTACCCCTGGAAGTCCGCTACTCCGACTACTCCAGTGACATCCCGGAGAACCAGATTCTCCGGGCCGCGCTGCGTCGTATGGCGAGCGTCGAGCGTCTCCCCGACGACACCATCCGCAACCTCCGCCACCTCGAAAGCCAGTTGAACGCGGCGTCCGTCTGGACCCCCGGCATCTCCCGACCCGTGTGGACCCCGAACCGGAGCAACGCCCGCTACGTCCCCGCGCTACGTCTGGCCGAACTGATCCTCGACTCCGTCGGCTTGTCCACCAGCGAGGGCGACCACCCGGTGGCCTCCTTTGTTATCAATATGGCCGTCGTCTTCGAGTCGTTCGTCAGCGTGGCCCTCGGTGAAGCCTTGAAGGCCGTGAGCACTGGCATCACCCGCGAGCAGTACCCCGGCTACCTGACTTACGACAAGCGTTTCCCGATTCGTCCCGACGTGGTTCACTTGATCGGCGGCGAACCCCGCGCTGTCTATGACGCGAAGTACAAACTGGAAGAACGGCTGGACGACCTGTACCAGATGCACGCCTACTGCACCGTTTTGGGACTGGACGCCGGCCACCTCGTGTACGCCGGCAGCCGGTTCAGCCCAGACGATGCCGACGCCACGATCCGCAACGCCGGGGTCACCATTCGCATCCACCCCCTCGACGTACGGGATCGCCCCACCGGCTTGCTCCATCAGGTGCACCAGATCGTTCGGACAAGCCTTGTAGTACATGCCTAACGAAAGCCTGTCGGCCACCTGTCTGGTCCACTTTGACACCTTGGTCCAAAGGGTCGCCAGCGCATCCGCCGCAGATGGCTGATCCGCGCCAAGGACAGTCCGAGTGCGGCAACTGGGCCGGAAGTCATTCGTCAAGTGAGTGCCGAACTCCGCACCCAATTCACGGGCAGTCTTCCCGTTTCGGTACCCTCACGAGCCGATTCTTCTCCTCAACGGAAAGAGTCCACCTCTTCCGACACACTGATTTGGGAGGCGCGAACTCCCCCAAAGTGTCTCGCTCCTTGGACACTTCACAGACTCCCAAATGCCGTCTGACAAGCGTTTTCTACACTCCCGGCCCGGTTCGGATAGTGCCAGGTACCTCCACAACGAGGCAGGTCGAGCGCAGACGCGCTGGCGCGTATGCCGAGGCCAACGACGTTGTGACAGGGAGCGCAGCGACCGAACACCAAATGTTTCTTATTGAAACACTCGACCTGTCGAGGTCGCGACCGTCTAGTCGCCTTCGGCTGTCACCGGGTCGTGTCGTGACACAGGATGAGCCTCAAGTCCTTCTCGTACGAGCGCGGCGTACAGCGAGTGGCTCCCGGAAAAGTACCATGAGTCGGAGTACAAGGGTGCGGCCAAAGACCACGACAGATCGACGGGCCAGATCGCCACGGGGAAGTGGCAGTCACGGTCGCGTGTCAGGTCCTGCACCCACGTGAGGCTCGGGCACCGGTAGAGGTCAGCGTACTGGCGAACCACGAACTGTGACTCGGGACCGGACAGCGCCAGCGGGGGTGGGAGGCGGGGGATCTTGTCATTGCAGTAGACGCGAGACAGCGCGACAACAAACTCCGAGTTCGGCGCGGTGTGGCGGGCCAGTACGGACACCAGGCGCGCCGCCGTCTGTCCATCAACGTACCCTTGGGGAGGCGTCGCCTCCCGGGCGCTCTTTGAGCAAGCCTCCAGTTCAGACCAGTAGGTGACGCCCGACACCGGCATGCCTGTCAGCTCCGACCACGACACGTACGTCTCGTCCGTGGTTTCCGCGGGCATCAAGATCCGCGCCACCGCCTCGGTACCGGCCATCGTCAACGATCCGACAATCGCCCGGTTGGGAGCAAAATGCGGCAACTGCGCTTGAAACAACACGTCAGTACAACCGTTTCGAATCATGTGTTTCGAGTCACCTCAAGTTTTGTAGACACGGTTATTTCCTTCATTCGGCAAGGAGGAAGTCCTTGGTGCCGGTTTGGGGGCGTGGCCGTCCATGGCTTCGGCGGGTGTGCGATAACCGAGGGTGGAGTGGGGCCGGTCCCGGTTGTAGTATACGGCGACCGCGTACTGCGAGATCCACCCGCCTGCGGGTCTCCCGCGTACACTGAAACACATGAGTGCTAACTTCTGTCGCCGCTTTGCCCGCTGGCGGGTCGTCGGCGCGGTGGGGATCGTGGTGGCGTGCCTCGCGGGGTGTACCGGGTCTCCCCACGCCGAACCGTCGGCGACGTTACCCGAACTCTGGCAGACCCAGTTCAACCAAGCCCTTGACAATCCCAACCTGAGCGCCTATCAACGACAAGTGTTGTCTGATTACGTGGTGACGGACGGTGAATACCAAGACGCGTGGCGGCAATTCGTGTCCTGCATGAGTGACCGGGGGTGGAGCGTGGAGTTGATTGACGGGGGTGGTTACTCCGTCACGGCCGCTCCCGGCAGTGGTCACGCGGTCGCCGACGACGCATCGGTTGATAATGACGCTTGTATGGATCAGTATCTCGGCAATGTTGAGCTGCTGTACCTGGGTGTCAAGGCGAACCCGCAAGGCATAGTGGGCCCGTCGCGGGAGGCACTCATCCGTTCGTGTTTCGCGGCGCACGGGGTGCCCGACGGGGCAGGCATGTCGGACGACGAGTTCACGGCGATGGTCCGGCAGTGGGACTATCATGCGAGTACGCCGGAGGGTGTGCTGTGCTACTGGGACCCCGACGGCTCCCAGGGCATGACCGTGGCCCAGGCCCAGCAGATGGACGCGGAACCACGGAAGGTCAGCGAGATCAAACCCGACGGTACGGTGTATTGCAACGGCGTCCAATGCACCGTCAACCCCGACAAGACCGTCGACTGCGGCGGAGTCTGCAACATCACCCTGCCACCCTAAGCACCCGCCCTGGGTGACGTCGGGCGGTACGTCGCCAGCAGTCGGCACCGTGGTGGACTGGGGTTGACTGTTGGTAGGTTAATACCTACCAGGGACAGGCCGAAGGCCGAGGGGGGACATGGTGTTCAAGTTTCTGAAAGAGTTGGCCACCGCGGCCAAAGAGGGCGTTGACGAGGCCAAAGCCGAGGCGGCGGCGAAAGCTGGCGAGGACTCGGTCAGCGGGGCGACGCCGCCGGCCGATGCTGTGATCGGGGCCGTACCCGCTGAGGAGAAGTTTGGTGTCGCCCTCGGTGCTCAGTTCCGGTCGACCTTCTTTGCTGACTGGTTCACCCTCTTCAAGTCGAGCCCTGGTGATGACAGCTACCCCGTCCACCTCTACACCTGCGGCAGCTACCCCGATCTGGCCGACCATACCAAGTCTTTGCGCCAGCTCCTTCAGCGGGACTTCGACATCACTGACCAGACCTCGTGCCGGGTGGTATTGGGGATGTTCTTCACCTCCGCCGGGATTCCAACCACTGGGACCAGCCTGGAAGACATGGCCTTGAGTGAGACCAGCGCCGGACCGGCCTGGGATTGGGATTGTGAGGGTGTTGACGCACTGGTCTGTTCTATTGTCAGCCACATCACCAGCGCGGCGGTCGACGTGGGGTACCTCGACAAGACCGCTGCCCTCCCGATCCTCCGTACCATCTCCGCGTACGCCAGAAGTCGCTACCACAGCTGGGCCGAGTACAACACCGCCTTCCTGGCCGGCGAGGCCGCTGTCGGCTTGAACAACAAGGCGGGGCGGACCCTCTTGACGAAACAAACCAGGTACTTGCTGGAGAAAAAGGGCAGCCCGTGGAACAACATCCCCTGGTAACCAAAGAACCAGCTGTATTCTGGGAAGCCACTGATCCACCATGTACCGCCACCCGACCGCCTGGGCGGACGCCCGGCTGACGACACAGCGTGGATCAGCACAGTGTCGTAGGTCCACGAGATACTTGAGGAATGGATTCCTGCCGCGTGTGGCAGGAATCTCCCGCGAGGACGAGAAAGGAGCCAGCGTGCCCGATCTGGAGAGTGTTCCTAGTGGCCTGCCGTTGGGTGACGAGGGCTTGTATCAGGCTGCCGCCCGGTTGATCGAGGAGGTTCGGTCGGCCATCGCCTACCACGCCAACGCGGTCACATTGGTATCGAATTGGCGTCTGGGCCACCTGCTCCACACGGAGACGCTCCAGCGGGGGCGAGCCGCCTATGGCAAGCAGATACTCGCAGGGCTGTCGAAGCGCCTGATGGCACAGTATGGGAAGGGCTTTGACGAAACGACGCTGAATCGGATGGTGAAGTTCGCCCGGGAGTACTCCGAATCAGAGCTGGCCCAACTGCCACCGGAGGTGGGTTGGTCGCATGTCCGTCTGCTGCTGCCTCTCGAATCGCGACAGGCCCGAGCGTTCTACACCGGGGAGGTGAGCGCGAAGCGTTTGGGGGTACGTGAACTGGAGACTGCTATCGGACGAAAGGCTTTCGAACGCCGTGAGATCGCCAACGCGCAGATTCCAGAAGGCTCGGCGGTACCACTGGACACCTTCAAAGACCCGATGCTGCTCCATATGACCGGCACGAACGCGGAGACAACGAGGAAACACCCATCGGTCTGATTCTCTGCACATCAGCAGACCGC
Source organism: Propionibacteriaceae bacterium (assembly GCA_031254155.1). GTDB lineage: Bacteria > Actinomycetota > Actinomycetes > Propionibacteriales > Propionibacteriaceae > WQYJ01. Next base: position 561 of record JAIRVA010000181.1, on the reverse strand, counting down.
GACCAGGTGGAGTTGATGGAACTCCACAAAGACAACATCGTGGTCGCCGAGTATTGGACTGACCTTCTGCCGAAGAAGGAACTGGAGGATCGTCTCCAGGTCATTTTGAGAGACGCCAAGGAAAGGGTAGCGCGTCGGGTGCTGACGGCCAGTTCCGAGACCTCCACCGGGTAGCCGTTCATGATCTGCCCGGTCTTGGTGTCGCGTTTGAACCAGACACCGTTGTGCCTGTACTCAGACGGGCCCCTCACGGCACCGACACGACGCCCGGGCCCGGTGCTCTTCGCCATTCTTGATGGCCTCCATCCAGGAAGCCCCCGGGTCCCGGTGCCGTACACCGCGAAGTACGACAGTGGCTTGGCCCGGCGGAAGATGGCTCAGACCCTCAACACGCCCGTACCAAAAAGCCACGCGTACAGGACCCCGCCAAGTACCGTCAAGATCGCGCCGCTGACGAGCGTACGCCGCCCGCACATCCACCGTTCAAACGGCGCGCGGGCCTTCGACAGCCGGTACGTCCAGTACGTCGGGTAGGCGGCGAAGAGGCCGACCAGGGGAAAC
>JAIRVA010000165.1 GCA_031254155.1 Propionibacteriaceae bacterium | reverse complement strand
TGTCGGCCGGGGTTTGAAAGACGGTGTGGTCGAGGTACGAAACCGGGCGCAGGGGAGTAGCCGAACCGTCCCCGTGGCCGAGGCTGCCGCCGTCATCGTCGCCGAGGTCCGGGGCGAGTAGGCGATTTCTTGAGTGTGCTTTTACCATCGGCGGGCTGCTCTCCTGTTTGCTGACTCGGCCTGCCTCGCCGGGACCCACCCCACCTGTCCTCAGTTTCCGGGGACCTGAAGGTCCCCGGAAACTTCCGGCGGTGGGGTACCCCCCCGGCGGGCGCGGCCGGGTTTCCTCCCCGGGGGCCAGTTCCTGCCCGGGCTGCCACTTCACCGGGGGTCGGGTTCATCGCGTACGGGGTGGTCACCACCATCCGCCTCCCTCCATTCAGGGCTGCCGGGCGCTGGCCACCCCTGTCCGCTGGCCACCCCTGTCGGCTGACTGCCGGTGAGCGCCTGCCCGTCGCTGGTCGCCCACAAGTTCGCACCCCGGCCCCGGGCGAACGGCCGGCTCTCACCGGTGCGAATCCCTGTCGCCCCCCACGCCGGAAAGAGCGACACGACTTCACACCCTGGCCCGCCCCACCCCTGAACCGCCACGCCGTGCGACACCACGTCAGACTGCCCCCAGTGATAAGGCGCTCACAGGCGACCAACCCGACGGTTGGTGACCGGCGCCCGCCAGCCCCCTCAGGGGGGCGGATGGTGGTGACTGCCCCGCAGGTGGTAGACCCGGGACGCGCGAAAGTGGCAACCCGACCAGCAAACGGAACCCGGGGAGGAAACCCGGCCGCGCCCGTCGGAGGGGACCCATGCCCGCAGGATTGCCCGGGGACCGTCAGGTCCCCGGGCAAGGCAATCCGAGGACGCATGGGGAGGCCGCCGACGAGGCAGGCCGAGTCAGCGAACACGAGAGCAGCCCGCTGGTGGCCCCCCAAGACAAGCCGAGTCAGCGAACAAGAGAGCAACCCACTGGCGACCCTCCAAGACCAACCGAGTCGTTTACGGCAACTCTAGTAGTCCACATGGACGGACCGGGCTCGCAGTGGACCAGAACGAAATCCGCGTCAAGATGCGTCGGGCCACCCCGGCCACTCGGCCCAGCCCGTTCCGTGGTCGAGGGTGAGGGTCGCGGTTTTGAGGAGGTACGGGGCCGCGAGGGTGGGGTCAGCCGCCGACGCGACCCAGACGGCGGCCGCTTCGACCAGGCGCTGCTGGCTGGCCGCGAGGAGGGCGCGGGCGGCGGCGGCATCGTGTTCCGGCGGCAACTCGTAGATGCCGGCGGGTTCGGGCGGGGTCGCGTTCACCGCGTCGGCCAAACCGGCGAGCGCCGCCCGGTCCGTGTGGAGCGCGGCCCGGATGACGGGGAACTGCTGGCGGTCGGGGTCGGCGGGATCGAAGAACCCCGTCGCGGCGTCGAGCGCGAAAACGGTCTCGTCGTAACGGGAGATGAGGGTCGTCCAGGCGGCGGTTTCATCCGTGATCGCTACGGTGACGGCGGGGTTGGCCGGGGTGGCGGGTCCGTACGTCAGCGTCAGCCCTTGCCGTACTTGCTCCACACCGGCGGCGAGGCCGGCCCAGAAGACGGCCGGCAGTCCGGGCGTACTCTCAAGCTCGGCCAGCGCCGCGTCGCGGGCGGCGGTGAGGGCGGCATCGGCGGCCGACAACCCGCCCTCGGCGCTCGAGACTGTGAGCGGCGTCCCCGGGTCCGCGTCCGCCGCGAACCGGGAGATCGGATCGGGTCCGACGAGTACCCGCCACTGATCGCGGAGGGTCGTCGCCGCTGCCGCCCAGCCGGTGTTCGCCGGGTCGAAGCGCGCGAGTCCGGCGACGGCCTGCCAGGCCGCCTGGAGCGTCGGGGCGGTCGCTTGGGCCGCGGTGACGAGGGCGGAGACGGTAGGTGTCGGCGGCGTACCGCTGATCCGGGGATCGGACAAGGCACAACCGCTGAGGCACGCCAGCGCGAGCGCAATCCCCATTCCCAAACCGACCCATTTCCGCACGTCACGATCTTACTGCACCTCCCCGGCGGGGTTACGTACCCAAAAGCCGGTATCTGGGCTAGAGTGGTCACGAGGGACAAGTGAACCCGACAATCGTAAAGGAGACCGCCGATGCCATCGGTGAATGATGTCGTTGAGCCGGTGTTGTCATGTCGGGGCGTGGAACTCGAAGAGTTGCGGCAGCTCAAAGCGGGTTCCCGTGTCGTGGTCCGGCTCACCGTTGATGGTGACGGCGCGAGTGGGCGCGGGCTGAACCTGGACGAAGTGGCGGCGGTGTCCCAGGCCGTGTCGGCCGCGCTCGACGCCTCGGATGTGATGGGCGACACACCGTACGTCCTCGAAGTTGGCACGCGGGGTGTCGACCGCCCGCTCACCAAACCCGCCCAGTGGCGGCGCAACCGGGGCCGGTTGATTGCCGTGACGCTGAAGACCGGCGAGTTGGTGACAGGCCGGATCGCGGACAGCGACGAGGTCGGAGTTGAGGTGGCGCCGGACCGCCGGATTGCGTTCACAGACGTGGCGAAAGCCCAAGTCCAGGTCGAGATGAACCGCGGCGATGATGACTTCGACAAGGAAGGGGAAGAGCCATGGACATTGACCTAAGCGCCCTCAGACAACTGGAACAAGAGCGCGGGATCAAGGTTGACGTGATGATCTCGACGCTGGAGGAAGCTCTCCTGCACGCGTACGAGAAGGTCCCGGGCCGCGTGCCCGGTGGCCGGGTGACGGTCGACCGGAAGACGGGCCGGGTCGCAGTCTGGCTACCCGAGTTCAACGCGGCGGGCGAGCAGATCGGCGAGACCGAGTCCACGCCGCACGACTTCGGACGGGTGGCGGCG
>JAIRVA010000151.1 GCA_031254155.1 Propionibacteriaceae bacterium | reverse complement strand
ACGTACCCGAGGCCGGCGCCAGCGCGGCGGCGTTGATGACCGGCAAGTTGCCCTTGTCGGCGATAACCGTCATGGCGTCCGTGCTGTTAAGGAAGTCGATGTACGCGGCGGCCGCGTCGGGGTGGGCCGAGGCGGCGGTGATCGCGAACGGCAGCGACGTACCCCCCGTCGTCGCGGAACCAGCGCCCGCCTGGGCCGGCGGCGGGGCGAAGAAGCCGAACTGGGCCTGCTGGCCGGCGGCGAGTTCGGGGGCGTACCACGACCCGCCAAGGTAGAACACGCCCTCGCCGGTCGCGAACCGGCTGCCAAAGGTGGAGTCGTCCGAGCCGAGGACGTCGGAGTTGAAGTAACCCTTGTTCACCCAGTCCTGCAACTCGGTGGCCGCGGCGACGTTGGCCTGGTCGGTCCAGTCGGCACCCGCGTTGCCCATGACGAGGTTGTGGATCTCGGCGGGAGCGACGTGGGCGCCCTGGATGACGCCGAAGACGTGGACCGCCGGCCACTTGTCCAGGTCGCCGAGCATGACCGGCGTCTCGCCCGCCTGCTTCGCGGTCGCCAGTGCGGCCTCGAGGTCGGCCCAGGTTGCCGGTACCGTGAGCCCGAGCGCGGCGAGTTTGGCCTTGTTGTAGTAGAAACCGACGACCTCGCCGATCTGGGGCAGCCCGTAAAGCTGGCCCGAGCCGAAGGTCTTGCCGTCGGCCGAGTAGGACGACAGGGCGAGCACGGTCGCCGGATAGCGGGTCGTCCAGCCGTACGCGGCGGCGTACGAGTCGAGCGCCAGCAACTGGCCGGCCTGGACAAAGGTACCCATCTGCGAGCGCGTGTTGTTGGCCTCGATCACGTCCGGGGCGTCCGGCCCGGTGAGCGCCAGCCGGCCGGTCTTCTGCAGGTCGTCGAACGACTGGGCGTGCCGGTCGATGGTGATGTTGGGGTACTGCGCGTGGAAAGCCGCGTTCAGGGCCTCGATCTCGTCGTTCTGGCCGCCGCGGACCTCCTGGTCCCACACGACGAGGGTGACATCGCCCATCTCGGCGGGATCGGTGGTGAGGCTGGCGGGGCTCACGGTGGTCGCGCCGGTCGTACCGCTAGATCCGGGCGTCGCCCCCGGCGCGCAGCCGGCGAGCAGGGCCAGGCCAGCGCCCAGGGCAAGGGCCGGGGCGAGGCGGGAGGGTGTGATTCGCATGATTTCCTTTCGTTACTTCACATATCGGCAAGCCGCGCGATGGTGGCATCGGCCCGCCGGACGGCGCGCCCCACGTGGCGGCCCAAAACCTCGTCCAGGAAGGCGTAACGCCGGGCCAGCTCAGCGGTGGCCGCCGGTCCGCGCCGGGCGGCCTCGCGCGTGCAGCGCCACCAGTCCGCGAGATCGCCCCAGCCGGGTGCGGCCAGGGCGCCCCCGAACTGGCGGACGGCCAGCGAGGCGCAGAGGGTGGCGAAGGCGAGCCGCTGGGCGAGCGGCCAGCCCTCCAGCGTACCGGTGACCAGCGCGGCCCCGAACACATCGCCCGCCCCGGTCGGGTCGACGACGGGTCCCGCGAGCGCCGGGGCCGCGGCCTGCTCACCGGTCGACTGGTCGATCGCGAGGACACCCTGCGCGCCGCGGGTCACGACGGCCAGCGGTACGAGTTCCGCCACGGCGGCGAGCGCGGCCGTGGGCGTGTCGGTGCGGGTGTACGCCATGGCCTCGGCCTCGTTCGGCATGAAGGCGTGGCAGCCGGCGAGACGGTCCAAGACGCCCAGGTCCCAGGTGTCGGTGGGGTCCCACCCGATGTCGGTGAACACGAGCGTGCTCGTCCCGAGGTAGTCCTGCCACCACGGTTCCGTACCCAGGTCGGCGATGACCGCCCGCGTCGACGGCGGGCGGGCGAGCAACTCGCGTCCGCTGACCGGCGGGGTGTGGCCGTGGGTGATCATGGCCCGGTCGTCGTCGTACGCCAGCGAGACGGTGACCGGGGTGTGCCAGCCGGGGATGGTCCGGGAGCGGGAGAGGTCGATGTGTTCCTGCTTGTCGAGTACGTCGCGGCACCACGCGCCGTACCCGTCATCGCTGAACGCGGCCGCCAGGGCGGTGCGCAGATCGAGGCGGGCCGCGGCGACCGCCAGGTTGGCGATGCCGCCCGGGGATGAGCCCATGCCGCCGGTCCAGACCTCCCGGCCCGGCCGGGGCGGCGTGGGGAGGTCGGTGAAGACGATGTCCAGGAAGACCCAGCCGGAGAGGACGACGTCAAAGGTTGGTAGTACTGACTTTGTCATTATTACATCCCTCCTCCCCGGACTCGTGCACCCAGAGCCCATTATAGAGTGGTTTGCGTACGATACGACAATATGACAATAAACCAAATCTAGGGAACCGATGATTTATGCTGTGTTGTCAGCCGGGCGTCTGGCGGGATGAGATACGTCTACTACATGTTGTATGTGGACTGGACGTCCACCGCAACATGTAGTAGGCGTAGATCGCCCGTCCGGGCGTTTGGATGGCGGCACATGGTAGATCATCGTTTCCCTAGACCAGGTACGACAACTGGGGGTGCGCCGCGCGGTAGGTGTCGAGGAGCTGGCGGGCGATGCCCACTGAGTCGACGAGCGGGTGGACGGCCAGCGCCTGCCAGGCGAGCCCGGCGCTGCCCGCGGTCGCGGCTGCGATGGTGAGTTGTTCCACGGCTTTCACCGACTGGAGGAGGCCCTGCATGTGCCCCGTCGGCGGCGCAACTGGCCGGGGCAGGATCGCGCCGTTCTCCACGCGACAAGGGATTTCGACGACCGCGTCGGGTGGCAGTCCGGCCACGACGGGGTGGCCGTCCGGGCGCCGGTTTGGCCGGTTGAGGATGATCGTGGCGGGGCCGGACCCGCTGAGAGCGGCCATGATGGCCATGGCGACGCCTTGGTAGCCGCCCTCGCCCACCGCCTCCGGCGGGGCCGCCGGTTCGTCGGCGGGTTTGGCCTCGGCCATGTACGTCGCCTCGCGCTGGCGGATGGTCTCGTACCAGGTCGTCAGGGCCCGCGCGGGCTCGGCCGCCGCCCGTTCAAAAAAGGCGGTCTGATTGGCGACGATGGCCTCGCCCCGTGTCTGGGGGGCGGCGAGCAGGCTCGCGATGGCTTCCCGCGTGTGGTAGTAGTAGTACAAATACTCATTGGGCAGGGCGCCGAGCTGGCGGACCCAGTCGAACCCGACCATCCGGGCTTCCTCGATCTGGGCGAGCCGGGCGTCACTCGCCAGGATCTCGGGCAGGACCTCGCCGCGGGCGGTCTGGACGGAGCGGAGCCAGCCGAGGTGGTTGAGCCCGACGTAGTCGTAGCCGGTGACCGTCTCGCCGAGCAGGCGTCCGAGCCGGCGGAGCAGGCCGATGGGGGTGTCGCAGACGCCGACGACGCGGTCGCCGAGCAGCGGTATGAGGGACTCGGTGATGATGCCGGCGGGGTTGGTGAAGTTGATGAAAAACGCGTCGGGGCAGACCGCGCGGACTCGGGCCGCGATGGCCCGCATGGCGGGAATGGTCCGCAGGGCGTACGCGATGCCGCCCGGGCCGGTGGTCTCCTGGCCGAGGACGCCGAGCCCCAAGGCGATGCGCTCGTCCAGGACGCGGCCCGCCGTACCGCCGACCCGGATGGAGCAAAACACGAAGTCAGCCCCTTGTAGCGCCTCGTCCAGATCGGTGGTCCACGTGAGGCGGGGAGCGGCCGGGGTGGCCGGTAGCTCGCTCACGACGGTCTTCATGACCGCGAGGTGGGTTTCGTCGGGGTCAAAGAGCGCGATCTCGTCCAGGCGGACGGGGACAGTGTCCTGGGTCGCGGCCTGGTAGATCAGGGGGACCCGGAATCCGCCCGCGCCGATAAAGGTAAGTTTCATATTGGTCACTTCTCGTGCACTGTGAAGTCGAAATAGTACTGGTCGTAGCGGTAGCAGTGGTCACCGAACTCGACGGGGTTGCCCGTGGCGTCGAAGGCCACGCGGCTCATCGTGAGGAGGGGGTCGCCGGGCTTCAACTGCAACAACCGGCGTTCGCGGGCCGACGGGCGGCGCGCGCCGATCATCTGGTGGGCGACGGCGGGACGGATGCCGTACCCACGCAAGACCTCGTACAACCCAGATTTCGTGAGTACCTCGGCTGACAAGCCCGGACAGGTTGCCGGTAGCCAGTTGCGCATGACGGAGATGGGCGAGTCATCGGCCCGGCGGAGGCGCTCGACGAAGATCAACGGCGTGTCGTACGGGAGTCCGAGGGCCTCGGCCGCGCGGACATCGGTGGTGGCGGGGACGAACTCCAGGACCTGGGTCAGGGGGGTACGGCCGCTCTTCAGCAGATCGTCGTGCAGGCTCGTGAGTTCAGCCTGGCGGTGGATCGCCCGGTTGGCGACGGTCGTACCCACGCCCCGGCGCCGGACGAGTAGACCGAGGTCGACCAGTTCCGCGATGGCCCGGCGGACGGTGGGCCGCGACAGGCCGAGGCGGTCGGCCAGGGACAACTCGTTCTCGAACGGGTCGCCGGGCTGGAGTTGACCGGTGTTGATGGCGGACGCCAGTTGCTCCGCGAGTTGGTGATACAGCGGCATCGGGCTGGAACGGTCGATAATGACAGGTAACTGAGTGGCCACATCACTATCCTAGTATTCTAAAGTCAGGTCATTGAGACTATAGCCCAATGTCTGTAGACGAGTGCTCGTGAGAAACGGGGAGATGGCATGCCGAATCGGGGTTCGACAGCGTACGACGTACTCAGTATGGGGCGTGTCGGCGTCGACCTCTACCCGCTGCAAGTCGGGGTCCCCCTCGAGGCGGTCGACACCTTCGGCAAGTTTCTCGGCGGGAGCGCCGCCAACGTGGCGGTGGCCGCGGCGCGGTTGGGCCGTCGCGCGGCGCTCATCGGCAAGGTGGGTACCGATCCCTTCGGGCGGTTCGTCCGCGGCGACCTTGAGCGCCTGGGTGTGAGTACGGAGTTCGTCGGCACCAGTCCGCGGCCGACCCCGCTGACGTTCTGCGAGCGGTACCCACCGAATCGTTTCCCATTGTTTTTCTACGGCGGGTCGGCGTCACCGGCCCTGACCCTCAGTGCCGACGAGTTGCCCCGTGCGGCGATCGGTGCGGCACGAGTCTTTTGGGTGACCCTGACGGGGTTGTCGTACGAGCCGAGCCGGACGGCCCACCTGGAGGCCCTCCGGGAGCGCCACCGCACCCCCTGGACGGTGCTCGACCTGGATTTTCGTCCGGACTTCTGGCCGGGCGGCGAGGCCCAGGCGCGCGAACTGGCCCGCGCGGCCATCCGGGGTTGTACGGTCGTGGTGGGCAACGGGGACGAGTGTCGCGTGGCGACCGGCGAGACCGACCCCCGGACCGCCGCCGCCCGCCTCCTCGACCTAGGTGTCCAACTCGTCGTCGTCAAGACCGGTCCGGATGGCGTGATCGCGTTGACGCGGGCGGGAACCTGGGCGGTACCCGGTTACCGCGTCGAAGTGGTGAACGGGCTCGGCGCCGGCGACGCCTTCGGCGGTGCGCTCTGCCACGGCCTGCTGGGCGGCTGGTCGCTTGAGCGGACTCTCCGGTTCGCCAACGCCGCGGGCGCGTACGTGACCACGTTTGTCGAGTGCGCCGACGCCATGCCGACCCCCGCCGACGTGACCGCCTTCATGGCGCGCTGGGTCTAGGCGGGGCGGTGTGGTAGAGATGCGACCCGGTGGTCAGTACCCCCGTGACGAGTCCGCCACGGTGCCGCCGCCGAGGGTCGACGTGAAGTCCGCCGCCGTCATGGGCTTGGAGAACATCGGGTAATCGTACTTGATCGCGTTCGCGTGCTCCTCCGCGGAGGTCGCGGCCACGACATCGGCGAGGGTGATGACCTCGTACCCCCGCTCGTACGCGCTCCGCATGGTCGACTCGACACAGCAGTTGGTGAGGAACCCGGCGAGGACGACGGTCTGGATCCCCTTGCTGCGCAGGATGAAATCGATGTTGGTTGAGGCGAAGGCGTCCAGGCCCCGCTTGCCCTCGAGAACGATGTCCCCCGCCTGCGGGGCCAGGCAGTCGACGATCGCCGCGCCCCACGTCCCCTTGACGAACGACGTCGAGTCGACCACGCCGGCGAGGATGCCGTACGGATGGTCGGTGATCTCGTAGTACCCCGGCTGGAAGGTGATGGGGCTGTGGATGACGGTGACACCGGCGGTACGGGCGACGGCTACTACCTGAACGGCCTTGTCAAGCATGCCGGTGGACTCCATCACGCCCGCGACGGCGGCGTGCAACGTACCCCCGTCGGACGTGAAATCGTTCTGGAACTCAATGAGGACGAGAGCGGTGGTGGCAGGATTCATGGGGTGTCCTTTCGTCGACGATGACCCGTTGTCTTCAGTCTAGCCTCCTCGAGGACTGCCCTATGCTGGTCTCATGAGGATCGATGTCTGGCTGTGGGTGGTCCGGTTCTTCAAGAGCCGGTCCCTCGCGACCGAGGCCTGCCGCGCGGGGAAGGTACGGATCAACGGTACGGTGGCCAAGGCGTCGGCCCAAGTCAGCGGGGGCGACAAGGTATCGTGGCGGGATCCGTTGCGGGTCCGGGAGGTCCAGGTGGTGACGCTCCTGCCCCGCCGCGTCGGCGCTCCCGAGGCGGCCGCGGCGTACGTCGACTTCTCCCCGCCGCTGCCGACCAAGGCCGAGCAGGGTACCGTACCCCTGCGCGACCGCGGGGCCGGGCGCCCCGAGAAACGGGACCGGCGGGAGACCGACCGGCTGCGGGGCTACCAGAAGTAGGCTCAGTGGCCGATGGAAAGATCACCGGGGGACATGCTGGAATAGGCCTTCGTCACCCAGTCGGCGACGATGGAGTTCTGGTCGGCTGGGTAATACCACAGCATGGTGACGATCGATCCCGGGCCGACCCACGCCGAGCGGTAGAAGATGAGCCCGTCCGCGGTCGTACCGGAAACCACCACGTTGGAGCTGCCCTTGTGGTCGTACGTGACGGTGCTCCCGCTCTGGGCGGCCGACACCATGGCCTCGTTCCACACGTCCTGGGTGGTCTGGCCTAAGACATTGTTCGTACCCCAGACGGTCACCGACACCGTGCCCGCGGGCGAGGCGAAGGTGAGTCCGTCGCCATTGGCGGGTTCGGCGCCGACGACGAAGTAGGACGGATAGTCGAAGGTGAAGCCGAAGTGCGGGTTCTGATAGGTGGAGTACGTGACGCCCGCCGGGGGGCGCGCCGGGGCGGGCGACGGTGCCGGGGTGGGGGTGGGGGTCGGCCGGGGTGCCGGGGTGGGCGTGGGCGTTGGCCTTGGCGTCGGTGTGGGTTTGGCGGGCGTCGGGGCGCCGACCGTGGTGGTGGCTGGGGGTGTGGTGGGTACGGCGGACTGGGGGGCCCGGAAGAGATCGAAGTGCCAGGCCAGCAATCCGCCGGCGGCGAGGACGATCACGGCGATAGCCGGGAGGACGACGCGGAGAACTACTTTGTTGGTTGTGCGCGGACTATCGCCACTTGTCATCAGCGTACTGGCCACGGGAGTCGCGCCGCGCGCCCGCCGGGCGGCCACGGTCGCGCGGACGGCGGCGTCACCGTACTGGTCGAGCCAGTCCAGAAGGCCGGGGTACGTATTCGGGTGGTTGGCCACCGCAATCCACAATGTGGGCTGTGCCTGCGCGATGCTGGCGAGATCGGCCCCGGAGGTCTCCGGCCGGAGGACGGCCGCACACGCGACCTCATAGATTGCCCAGTCGGACATCGTACCCCCGTCCCGTGATTCCCAAACGCGATGACAATACTCTAGCGCGCGGCGTCCGTCGGCTTGGCACCGGTACGTTGCCCCACAATGTGCCTCCATGTGGCCACTAACCCGCGCTGACAAGGTGATCCGCGTGCGTGGCCCCGCGAGATAGCGGCGGACAACGAGCGGCGCTACTCCCAGTCGACGACCCGGAGGTCCGGGACCCGGGAGAACTCGCGGAGGTTGTGCGTGACAAGGGTACCGTTAGCCGTGAGGACGGTGGCCGCGATGAGGAGGTCGTGTGGACCGATGGTGGTTCCCGCCCGTTCGAGTCCGGCCCGGACAGTGGCGTACCTCTCGGCGCACTCGTAGTCGAAGGGCGCGACGGTGAGCGGGCGGAGGAAGGCCCGGACGGCGGTCAGATTGTCTGGCGCCCGTGCGCTCTTGGCGGCTCCGACAAGGAGTTCGCTGGCGACGATCGCCGGCAAACCGATCTCCGAGATCGCGTGGGCGAGGAGTTCGCGGGCGACGGCAGGCGAGCCTTTGAGCAGGGTGATGCAAACGTTTGTGTCAAGGAAGTACGTCACAGGTCCGCCCTCGGCCGGTCGAGCGTGAGGTCAAGCTCCGCGGGGCGCTCAAACGACGGATCGGTGATCGCGCCGAGGGTGGCCAGGAATTCCGGCGGCCAGGTGTCGGCGAGGTCGCGGGCCAAGAGGCCGCGGACCAGCTTGGAGACCGACGTACCCTGCGCTTGCGCCGCCGCGTTGACCCGGGCCAATGTCATGTCGTCAATGTACAGTGATAATTGTGGCATTGGGCGTCTCCCTTCTCACATACTATATGTTATAACAGATCCTAGGCCCAGGGGAGGCACACCCAGGCGGCGTAGGGTACCGGTTCCCGCCCCGCGGGGACGTACCGCCCCGATACGTCGTACAACTGGCGGGAGAACTCGTCGCACCTGAGCGCCGAACCGTAGAACCCTTGGACCTCGTCCCAGACGAACTCGCACGCGTGGAGGAGCTCCCGGTACACCTGGACCTCGGCGGCGCCCGACGCGACCGCGAAGCCGGTGACCTGGCCTTCGTCGAGCAGTCGCGCGATGGTGCGGGCGATCTCGGGGGGAGCAGTCGTACGGATGAAGTCCGCGCCGGCCAGCGTGGCCTGCTGCGCGAACTCATCCAGCCCGAGTCCGAGGTGCGCCAGGTCGGCCGGGTTGACGAAGACGTAACAGACCAGGTGACGCGCGCGCAGGACGATCTCAGTCGTGGCGGGCGCATCTAACTGCCGGTTGGCCCGGCAGCTCGGCTCGCCGGGGGTGATGACGAACTCACCATCGAAGCGCGGGCCCGGCTCCGCCGTACCCGCGCAATCCTGTAACAGCTTGTCGTAAGCCGTTTCACCGCTGACTGCCCGGACGAATTGTGCGTACGTCACCACCACCGGTTCGTCAGTCACCGCCCCCCCGTCGAAACTGTTCATCCCGTTTCCTTCCCCGAGGACACCTCAACAATAGAACATGGATGCGGGAATGTAGCGGATTGGCTTCCCGGCCGTCCTGACCCCTGCGGACACCTGACGCCCGCGGACGCCCGCCCCGCCGACGCCGCCTTCTTCCGCGTTAGCATGAAAACGGTAACTTTTGGGCCGGTTCCCGGCGCGTTTTCATGCTTTCGCGGAGGTACGGGGGGTACGGGGGGGACGGGGGGGACGGCGGGGGTTACGGTGTTACCGGTCGGCGGCCCTCGAAGGCCCGGCCGAGGGTGATTTCGTCGGCGTACTCTAGGTCTCCGCCCACCGGCAGTCCGGATGCGAGGCGGGAGACCTGGACTCCGAGGGGGCTGAGGAGACGGGAGAGGTACGTGGCGGTCACCTCGCCCTCGGTGTTCGGGTTGGTGGCGAGGATGATCTCCGTGACGACGCCGTCCTCCAGGCGGTGGATGAGTTCGCGGATGTGCAGATCGGCCGGACCGCGGTTGTCGATGGGGGAGATGGCACCGCCCAGGACATGGTAAAACCCGCGGAACTCCCGCGTCCGCTCAATCGCGATGATGTCCTTCGACTCCTCGACGACACAGATCTTGGTCCGGTCTCGGCGGGGATCCCGGCAGATGCGGCAGACCTCGTCCTCGGTGGCGTTGAAGCAGACCGCGCAGAACTTGACCAACTGTTTGGCCCGGACGATGGCGTCGGCCAGCGCTGTCACATCGGCTTCGTCCGCGTCGAGGAGGTAGAACGCGATGCGCTGGGCGCCCTTCGGCCCGATGCCGGGAAGGCGGCTGAGCTGGGTGATGAGTTCTTGGATCGGGCCGTCGTACACGGGGAAAACCTTATCATTCACCGCCGACACGGGGCGGCGACACGGGCGGCGACACGGGCGGCGACACGGGGCGGCGACACGGGGCGGCGACACGGGCGGCGGCACGGGGCGGCGTTACCGCCGGCGTACGGGGGGCTTGGTCGTCTCCTCTTTGACCAGTTCGGCGGACAACAACTCCATCACCAACTCGGCGGCCTGGTCGGCCGGGTTTTCCACGATCGCATCGTCGGCGGCCGGCTCGTCATCCAGGTCGGGCGGAGGTACCTCGTCCGCCGGGTCTGGCGGCAACTCTTCGTCGGGGGACTGGGCGGGCCGGGGGCGGCGGGAGGATGGGGACGTCCGCGACGGAGCGGCGTCA
>JAIRVA010000103.1 GCA_031254155.1 Propionibacteriaceae bacterium | reverse complement strand
CACGCCGGTCCGCTCACCGCGCGCGCCGATCTGTTCAGTGACCGGACCTGGGTGATCGCCGCCCACCCGGCGGCGGAGACGGCGCGGGTGGAAAGCGTGCGCGCGCTCGCGGCGGAGTGCGGAGCCCGGGTCGAGGTGATGGACCCGGCCGAACACGATCTGGCCGTCGCCGAGGTCTCGCACGTCCCCCAGATCGTGAGTTCGCTCATGGCGGGCAACCTCGTCGGTCTCGATTCCGCGCACTTGCGCCTCGCCGGCCAGGGCGTCCGCGATGTCACCCGCATCGCGGCCAGCGACGCGGGGTTGTGGACGCAGATCATTCTGGCCAACGCGGCGGCCATCCGGGGGCAGTTGGCGCGGCTGGCCGGTGCGTTGGACGATGTCAGGTCCCATTTGGACTCACCGGCGGCGGTGGAGGAGTTCATGGTGGCCGGGCTGAAGGGTGCGCGGGCGCTGCCCGGCAAACATGGCCGGACGTCCGCCGATTACGACCACGTCGTCATCGAGATCCCCGACTCTCCGGGCGCGTTGGCCCGGTTGTTCGCCGACGTCGGTACGGCCGGGGTCAACGTCGAGGACCTCGCCATCGAGCACGACCGGACGCGTGAGGTCGGCTACATCTCTATCGCGGTCGAGCCGGACAAGGCCGCCGCGCTCGCGCGGACGATGTCGGCGGCGGGCTGGACTCTGCGGGGCTAAAGTACGGAAGCTGTACGGAAAGGAACACCATGTACACAATCGCTATTGACGGGCCTTCGGGCTCCGGGAAGTCCACCGCCGCCAAGCTGGCCGCGCGGCGGCTGGGTTGCCAGTACCTCGACACGGGCGCGATGTACCGCGCCGTCGCCGTCGGCTGCCTCGGGGCGGGCGTCGATCATGAGGACGCGGCGGGCATCGCGGCGGTCTGCCGCGACATGGAGCTCGACATCTCGACCAACCCGGATGACCAGTATGTCCGCCTGGCCGGCGACGACATCACGGCGTACATCCGGACTCCCGAGGTCGCCGCCTGGGTCAGTGCGGTGGCCACGAACCCGGCGTGCCGTACGGAACTTGTACGGCGTCAGCAAGCGATCCTGGCGAGCGACTCCTTCGTCGCCGAGGGCCGCGACATCACGACGGTGGTGGCCCCCGACGCGGCCGTCCGGGTCTTGCTGACCGCGGACCCCGGTGCCCGGCTGGCCCGGCGGGGTGCGGAACTGGGCGGCCAGGTCGACGCCGCCGGCCTGCGCGACCAAGTCCTCCGCCGCGACCAGGACGATTCGACCCTGGTCAACTTCACGACCGCCGCCGACGGCGTCGTCACCATCGACTCCACCCACCTGACCCCGGAGCAGGTGGTCGCCCAGATCCTCCTCCTCGCCGAGGCAGCGGGGATCATCGCGTAGCGAGCCGACCCACCAGAGCGTCTTCGACGAGGGTCATCCCTGACCGGCGTACGGCAGCCTTGTCGAACGTCGCGGTCACGCGACAACCAATCTGCTGGGCGGTCGCGGCGATGAGCGCGTCGGGAAAGTCAGCAGGCGTGACGGACAGAGCCTGTTTCACGGTCCGCTCGTTCTCAAACGCCAGTTCGTCGGTGGCTAACAGGTCGCCGAACAACTGCTGGCGTTCGGCTCGCGTCCGATGGTAGGTCCGATCAAGAACCCACCACAACTCGGCCAGAACCACGACGCTGAGGTAACCGGGGTCTCTGGCGGTGAGCGTGCCAAAGAGAGCGTCCGCCTGGGCGGTCTGCTGCGGATCGTCGCGCATGACATAGCGGACGAGTACGTTCGCGTCGAGCGCGATCATGGCATCTCTCCCATGGCGTCGGCAATGGCGTCGTTCATCTGCTCTATGCTGATGGGCGGCCCGTCGTAGGTGCCGAAGTAGCCGGCTAACCGTGATACCGGATGTGCCGAGGGAATGAGCACGTACACCCCGTCTCGCCAGATGAAATCAATGCGACTGCCCTGTGTGAGCCCAAGGTGATTCCTTACCGAAATGGGGATCGTGATCTGCCCTTTTGACGTCAGCATCGCAGCAACCATGGCAAAAGCCTAGCATACCTTACATTGACATTGGTAAGGACTCGCCTTCGCTCTCCGGGCGGGCGGAGGGGTAGTAGACTCCGTCTCATGGCGCCGGTGCCAACGCGTGGGGCGGCGCGAGAGGAGTCACATGTCATCATTTGCTGCCACGGATTCACTACCTGCCCATCCTCGTACCGCGGTCAAGATTTCGGTCATTGGCGCGGGGTACGTGGGTGCAGCCACGGCGTACACCCTGGTCATGCGGGGTCTGGCGTCTGAGATCGTGCTGGTGGACGTCGACCAGGCCCGCGCGGAGGGCGAAGCGATGGATATCTCCCACGGGGCGTTGTTCACAAAAATGACCTCTGTACGAGCGGGTGGTTTCGCGGACACCGCCGGGTCCGACCTGGTCATCATCACCGCCGGTTCCAACCAGAAACCCGGCGAAACCCGTCTCGATTTGATGGCGCGTAATGCCGCGATCATGCGGGAGGTGTCGGGCGCAGTTGCGCGCCACTCACCCGATACGGTGTTGCTCATTGTCGCCAACCCGGTGGACGTGATGAGCTACGTCGCGGCGCGGCACACGGGCTTCCCGCCGGCGCGGGTGATCGGTTCGGGCACGGTACTCGACTCGTCCCGCTTCCGCCACCTCCTGAGCCGGCATTTCGGCGGGATCGACACGCGGGACATCCACGGCTACATCCTGGGCGAGCACGGTGACACCGCCGTCCCCGCCTGGAGCCTCGTCAACATCGCCGGCATGGGTATCGACGAGGCGGCGCGGGCGTTCGGCGTCGACCTGGGCGAGGCGGTACGACGGGAGATCACGACGCGGACCCGGCGGGCGGCGTACGACATCATCGAGGGCAAGCACGCCACGTACTATGGCATCGCCATGGCCACCATGCGTATCGTCGAGGCCATCATCCGCGACGAGCAGTCCATCATGAGCTGCTCGACCCTGGTGGACGGTGCGTACGGTGTTAGTGACGTCTACCTGTCCCTGCCGCTGGTCCTCGGTGAGCACGGGGTACGTGAGGTCTTCACCCCCGAACTGCCGGACGACGAACTCGCCGCCTTGCGTCACAGCGCCGACGTCCTGCGCGAGGCCCAGGCGTCGGTGATGGGCTAGTATGTGGCTAGGAGATCTAGCCACATGGAGGAGGTACGACATGACTG
>JAIRVA010000091.1 GCA_031254155.1 Propionibacteriaceae bacterium | reverse complement strand
GGCCGCCCCCACTGGACGGCCTGAAAACGACACCATTAGCGTATCATGATTATGTGGTGATACACCGATGGAACACCGCTTCCTGCCGCGACCGCGTGCAGGAGCACCACACCAGGTTCCACCCGGCCAGGATGAGACGACAAACGCCGGGTCTGATGCGGCAACCAGACAAGCTCCACGTCACCCGGCAGTCTTCAGCTCGTCGTCGCCGACAACGACGACCGACATGACCCGTCTTCCCTTGCTACCCGGCCACAGGTCGCCGGGCCATCACACGGCCCGACGGTGGGGCTAACCTACCAGCCCCACCGTCGGGTAACAGACCATCCGCCTCACACGGCACGACGCGCCCGGCCACGCCGACGCTTCCGTACGACAAGGACCACACCGACACCAGTACCCACCAGGACGATCCCGCCCACTGCAAGCACAGCAATCTTCGTTGCGCCAATAGCGGGTCGGATAGAGCCGCCCGTCGTTGCTTCGGCGATCGGGTGCCAGCGCGTGGTTTCGGTGGTCTGCCCGAACCAGCCTTCGGCGATCACCACCGGTCCGTCACCCTCGCCGGAAGGCGTGAGGGCACGTTCTTTGATGTGGGTGCACCCGGTCTGGCCGGAAGTGAACTCGGGCGAGTAGATCGTCTCCGTCACACCCTCGGCGATGGGATGGTCAAGGATAGTCTCACCTGCCAGGGTGGCTCCGGTCATGTCGTTCGGGTCGGGCTGGACGCAGCGCAACTCGTCGTACGCCGCGTCGGGATCAATGAATCCGGTGTGTTGGACCCACCATTGGATGACCGTGCCCTGGTCGTACGGCCCGGTGAGGAGCGTCTGGTCAGTGATCATCTCCCCGACGGCCGCGTCCGCCGGGGCCTGGGTGTTGATCAACGGCGCGGGTGGCGTGGGCGGGGCGGGGACGACTGCGGACTCGGAGACGGCCCCGCATGTGCCGCGTCGGATGATGGTCGGCTCGTCGCTGCTGGTGTCGGTGAGGGTTTCGACGAGGAACACGTGACCGGGCTGGTCGGGAGCAGTGAACACAGGTGACGCGACCAGCCCGGCCGCCTCAACGGGGACGGGCGTGGTGGACTCCCAGTAGAGAGTGTCGGGAGTACAGGCCGCGTTGGTATACACGAGTGTGCCGGACGGGTCGGTGACAATCTCCGGGGCATGGTCCTGTTGGTCGGCGGGCTGGTAGTAGGCCTGCCAGGTGGCCTGCCATCCGGTCGTCGACACGCGCCGGTCTCTGGCTCCAGACACCAGGCATGTAGGAGGTCGACCAGGTTCTGGCCGGGTCCCACCGCCAGACCGGACGCCACGGTTTGGGCCGTCTCAAGGGTGGACGTGTCCTGGTTGGCGGGGTGACGAGTTGGGTGATGAAGCTGGGTGCGTTGGTGATTTGCGCGCCTAGACTTCGATTGACCGAACGATCAAGAAGCTGACGGTTTGGCAGTGAGGTGTCACGATTGGACGTGATCTGCTCGATCTGGTCAGACGCGGTTTGTGCGGCCTGGTCGGCGACCGGCTTGATCGATCCTCCTCCCCGACCTGCGACACCCCACCACCGGGGTCGCACAACCCGGCGGCGGGGGATTTCCATCGTCGTGGCGGCTTGCCCGGCCACAGATAATCGCGAAACGCTCCAAGCCTTCAGCACATCGCCCGATCGTGTCTCACTATATGGACACTCGATTTGCGCGGCGCGCCCGCCTGGTGTGAAGCTAATTGGGGTTGTTGACTACACAAATACCCGACGACCCGGCAACGGCGCCTCCTGAAGTCTTTGCGAGAGAGAGGAAGACGATGGCAGCGCCGGCCCTGGTCATGCTGACCCACGGCAGCACGGACCCCAGCGTGGCTGAAGTCAGCCACCATCTCCGCTACGGGCTGCAAACGATCCGCCCGTCTCTCGAAGTCAACGCCGCCTTTATCGATCACTGCCCGCCCACCGGTCCCCAGGTGGTGAGCCATCTCGTGGGCCGGGGCATCACCGAGATCGTCTTTGTTCCGCTACAACTCTCGGCGGTCACGGATCACGATCCAGCCATTGATGCCGTGGTCGAGCGGGTTCGCGCGACCCACCCGACGGTCCGGTTCCTGGCGGCCCGCCCGGTTGGTCCGGAGGCCTGCCTGCTCCGCCCGCTGGACGAGCGTCTCCGCTCCGCCCTCGGCACCGCCCACGCCACTGAACTCGACGGACTGGTGCTCTCCGCGGAGGGCCGGACCGACATCCGCGGGCTCGCGATGCTGGCCCGGCGCGCCCGTCAGTGGGGTACCCACCACCGGCTCCCCTGCGTTTTGGCCACCTCTGACGGTTCGTCGTTGGGCGTCGCCGCCGCCATCGAATCCCTGAACTCGCAGGGCCGCCGCCACGTCGCGGTCGGCTCGTTCTTCCTGGCCCCCGACCAGGAATTCGAGGCCCAGGCGCGCCTCGCGCTCAAGTACGGCGCGGTGGCAGTCAGCGCCCCCATCGGGGTCGACGACGATGTCCTCGACCTCATCCTGGCCCGCTACGCCTTCGCCGCGATGGACCTGCTGACCGACGACGAGGACATCCGCGAGAGCCTTGCCGTCCCCGTCTCCGCCTTTGGGATTTAGCCCGGCGCGCCGTCACGGTAAGGTCCGGCCGCGCGGCTAGCCTAGAGGCGTGAGTCTACCCATCGGCATCCTGCCGCTGCCCTTCGCCGCCGCGGTGCACGACCTCACGACGTTCCACTGGGACGGCCGTATCCACGTCAGCGAGTTGGAGCCACCGACGCACATCGCGCCGTACGCGGCCGCCGTCGACGCCGACATCGTCGCGGCGGGTGACGACATCGCCTCCGGCCGGCTCATCCTGCTCCACGACCCGGCGGGCAACGAGACCTGGGGCGGCGACTTCCGGTGCGTGACTTTCGCCCAATCTGATGTCACAACCGACATGATCCGCGACCCGCTCCTGGCGTACGTCGGGTGGTCCTGGCTGACGGATGCCCTGGCCTACCGCGGTGCCGAGTACGTGGGCGAGTCGGGGACGATCACCACAACCTCCTCAATTCCCTTCGGGACGAAACAGGCGGAGGACCAAAGCTCCCAGATCGAGATCCGCGCCTCGTGGACCCCTTTGCTCAACGGCGAGCGTACCCTCAGCGCCCATCTCGAAGCCTGGCAGGATCTCTTGCGCGAGATCGCCGGGCTGCCGCCGGACGAGACCGTTGTCCCCCTGCTCTCCCGGCTGGCGGTACGGCGATGAGTGAGGCTCCGACTCTAGAACGGGCGGTCTACGTCCCGGTGGCGCCCCCGCTCACCGACACCGACGATGCGCTCGCGGCCCTTCTCCCCGCCCTCGCCGCGAGCCCCGGCCCGGTCGCGGTCGACACGGAGCGGGCCAGCGGTTTCACGTACTCCGGGCGCGCGTACCTGATCCAACTGAAGACCGTGGCTACCGGCATCCTTCTCCTCGATCCCATCCCGTTGTCTGCCAGTTCCCTCGCCGGGCTCGCCCAGGCGCTCAACCCCAAAGAGTGGGTCTTGCACGCCGCGAGCCAGGACCTGCCCGCACTACGGGAACTGGGGCTTGATCCCGCCCGGCTTTTCGACACCGAACTCGCCGCCCGCCTGCTGGGCCGGCCCCGGGTTGGTCTCGGGCCGCTGCTGGAGGATGTCGTTGACGTCACGCTCGCCAAGGACCACGGGAACTCCGACTGGTCGGAACGCCCGCTGCCGGACGACTGGCTGTCGTACGCCGCGGGCGACGTGGAGTTCCTCATCGAACTGGCCGACACGTTGAAGGGCGAACTGGTGGCCGCCGGCAAGGCGGACTGGGCGGTCCAGGAGTTCGACCACGTCCTCACCCAGCCTCCGCCAGCGCCGAAGCCCGAACCGTGGCGTTCGACGACCGACATCCACCTCGTCCACACCCGACGAGGTCTGGCGACGGTCCGCGCGATCTGGGAGGCCCGTGACGCCATCGCGCGCGACCTCGACCTCGCCCCCCACCGGGTCGTCAAGGACCGGGCAATCGCCGCCCTCGCCGCCCGCGTCACCGAGACGAGTACGGGCCCGGGCCGGGCCGCCCTCCAGTTCCGGGAGTGGCGGCGCGGGGCCGCCCGCGACTACCCGGACGACTTCCGGGCGGCCATTGCAGCGGTGGACGCGCTGGAAGAGGCGGACTTGCCATCATTCAAAGCTCCGCGCGGCGAGGCGGCCCCTTCGGTCGGCCTGTGGGCCCGGAAGAACCCCGCGGCCGCGCGGCGCTGGCGGACGGTCCGGCCAGTCGTCCGGGATCTGGCGGAATCGCTCACCGTCCCCATGGAAAACCTCGTCGCACCCCGCGCCTTGCGCAACCTGTTGTGGGACCCCGCCGGACTGGACCCCGCAAGCATCGAGCAACAACTCGCGGCCGCCGACGTCCGGCCGTGGCAACGTGCACTGTTGGGCCCCGTGATCGCGGACGCGCTCACGACCGTTTAGTCTGCTCCCCCAACCCGGCCCGGCCGCGAGCCCCGATGGCTTCGGTGGTGAAACCCAGGTCCCGCAGGATCTCGGCCCGGGCACCCTGCGGAATGTACGCTGTCGGTACGGCACACCGGATGACCCGCGGCGGGTGCGGCGTCTCGTCGAGCGCCGCTTCGAG
>JAIRVA010000030.1 GCA_031254155.1 Propionibacteriaceae bacterium | reverse complement strand
GATCCTGGTCCTGGACGAGGCCACGTCATCGGTTGACACCCGGACCGAGGTCCTGGTCCAGCGGGCCATGGGGGCGCTCCGCCAGGGCCGGACGTCCTTCGTCATCGCCCACCGGTTGTCGACCATCCGCGACGCGGACACGATCCTCGTCATGGAGCACGGCGACATCGTCGAACAGGGCAACCACAAGGAACTGCTCGCCGCGAAGGGTGCCTACTACACCCTCTACCAGGCCCAGTTCTCCGCCGGCCGGGAGGTGTAGCGGGGAGGCACGGAGGTACTTGCTCACGTACTTGCTCAGACTTGCTCAACTACGCGCGGAAGTGAGCAAGTAAACGAAGGATTAACCCTCATACACCACTATCTGGGACTTGACCGTGGGCCAACTGCCGGGACACGGACTTCATCGGCGCGGGCTTCGCTGACGTGGTCCTGGCGGGGGCCCAGCTGCAAGGTGCGATCCTCACCGGCGTTCGGAGTCTGACCCCCGACCAACTGGCGAACGCCGAGACGGACGAGACGACCGTACGAGACGATCCGCTGGGTGACCTCGACACAGAGCCGAACTGTCCGAGTAAGTCAGCGACCTCACGGACAGCGTGCAATCGCGAAATGGCGACAGACCTGTGTGGTGTGAGCCGCGTGCCGACGGTCGTCGATCGCAAAGAACGGGTGACCCAGACCCACTACTCTGTATGACTCATGCAAGGTCAATTTCCAAGAGTCGTGTCATGGCCTCGGCGGTTCGAGGCGCTTTGGCCCGCCGGAGCGCAGCCAGGGTGGATTGATCAGTGGCTCCTCGTAGTGAACGGACTGCCGTGAGGTGGACCGTCAGCATCGCCTGCGGGTAGCGCTCGATAAGCTGGTGGATCGGGGCATCTGCCGTCACTACCTCGATGCCAAACGCACCAAGGACCTCCGATGGAAAACCAGTCTTGTCATTTGTGCATATGGCGTCGGCCTCGGCAGCCAAAGCGGTAGCGATGACATGCCGGTCGTCTTCGTCGGGTAACTCCAGTCCTTCCAGTTTCTGGAAGTCCTCCGGGCCGGGATCTATCAGGGATGCCGGGTAGGCCGCATCAATCAAGGCAACCAGACGATCAGCGGCAACTTGGTCAAACCCGGCGACCCGCTTCATCATGTGCTCGGCTGCCTCGCCGATGATTTCGGTGCTCCACACGATGTTGACGATTTCCTGGCTGGTCGCGTAGAGCAGGTAGTCGCGCAGGACTCGAGAGAATAGGACATTGGCATCCGCGACGACAATCCGCTGGGACACAGGAAACTCGAACAACGCCTCGTTCACTCGAGTAGTCCCAGGTCGTTCTGAAGTTCGGCGAGTTCAGCGAGGGCGGTGGCGCGGCGTTCTCGTTGTTCGGCCACGTAGCGTTTCATTCCAGCGACGGGGATGCGGTGATGGGTGCCAACCATCCGGTACGGCAGCAGTCCCCGGTCCATCAGCTTACGGACCTGAGGCCGGGACATTCTCAGCAGGGCGCCGGCTTCGGCAGGGCTGACCTCGTCGTACCCGCGTAGCGTGACGACTTCCTGCCCTTCCGCCTTGGCCTTCGCGATCCGGGCGACGAGGGCGGCAGTTTCCCGGGACAGCGACACCTCGATCCGGTCATCGCCAGACTGAAGCGACTGCTCTAGGGCTTGGACATCTTCTTCCAGTAGCGTGGTCATGCCGACTCCTATCCGCTCTATCTGACACCTATCTGCACTAAATTTAGCACAAGGAGCACCTCATCGTTTCAGTCAAACCATCTCCAGTACGCCGGACTTGGCAACGATGGTGGTTATCCACGAGCTCGGCCCCGCCTTCGGCTTGGCTCACGTTGACGATCCGGAGTCAATTACGTACCCAGCAGTGGGTACGCTCAGACCAACCGTCAAGGACCAACAGGTATGAGTTCCGGAACCACCGCGCGGCGGTACATCGCCGCGATCTGGGGTTGGCAGGTTCATCCGATTACCTCACGGTGGCGGCTGGACTGAACTTCGAAATGTTTCGGTATCAGTTCCGTCTTCTGGGGATCGTATGTACGCGTAATCTCGCCTTGGACAACGGGGTAGGGAGGTTGACGCTCCCGGTAGTTTATGTCATACTCATCTTGTCTTTCGGATGTACTCCGAGAACTTTCAAGGATGAAAAGAGGTCATGATGAAGACAGGGATGCGTCCAATCGCTTTCGCCACCAGTGTTCTTATGCTCGCCGGTTTGGCTGGGTGTGGGACCGACACAACTGCCCCGCCGGCCACCACGGCCGGGTCGGGATCAGCCACCGCCACGTCCGGACCGGCCACGCCCACGGTCATCTGGGCGGTCCAGTCCGGCCAGTCCGACTCGTACCAAGCCGGCGTCGACCGCTGGAAAGCCAACCACCCCGACCAACCCATCGAGCTCCAGATCATGCCCGACGCCGACTACAAGGCGAAGATCCGGGTCGCGCTGGGCGCGGGGGAGGGGCCGGATCTCATCTTCAACTGGGGCGGCGGCGGTCTGAAGGACTTCGTTGACGCCGGTTACGTCGACCCGCTGGATGAGTACGTGAGCCAGTACGCCGACCTCTTCACCAAGTACCTCGACGCCACTATGACGCCCGTCAAGTTCAGCGGGAAGACGTACGGCGTCCCGATCGCCAACATGCAACCCGTCGTGGTCTACTACAACGGGCCGGTCTTCGCCGCCGCGAGTGCGAAACCGGCCGCCACGTGGGACGACTTCCTGGGTCTGGTGAGTACGTTCAAGGGCCAGGGCATCGCGCCCCTGACGGTCGCGGGCCAGTCGCAGTGGCCGTACCTGCCGTACATCGCCTACCTGGTCGACCGCATCGGCGGGCCGGAGGTCTTCAACAAGATCGCGGCCAACACGGCCGGCTCCTGGAACGACCCGGCGGTCATCCAGGCGCTGACGATGATCCAGGACCTCGTCAAGGCGGGCGGCCTCACCGAGACGTACTCCTCGCTGGCCTACGAAACCGGCGCCGCCGATGCCCTGCTCTACACTGACAAGGCGGCGATGCTGGTCATGCTCGCCTCGGCGTACGCCAACATCAACAAGGCCGCCCCCGACTTCGTCGCGGCGGGGAGCCTCAAGTACACGACCTTCCCGACCGTCGCCGGCGGCAAGGGTGACGCGAGCGACATCGTGGGCAATCCCTCCAACTACTGGTCGCTCAACGCCAAGGCGACGGCCGCCCACAAGGCGACCGCCGTCCAGTTCCTGGCCGAAGAGGTCGAGAACGACCAGTGGGCGTCCGAGATCATCGGCCGCAACGGCATCCCGCCGACAGTGTCCGCCGAGGCGATGCTGGCGGCCGATCCCAGCAAGGAGTTCGCGGGGTACTCCTTCGGCCTGGTCAAGAACGCCAAGAACTTCCAGATGTCCTGGGACCAGGCGCTGAGCGCCGAACAAGGCTCGGCGCTGAAAACGCAGCTCGAGCAGATCTTCCTGCTGGCGATCACGCCGCAGCAGTTCGTCGATGAAATGAACAAGACGATCACTGCCTGAGCCCGGCTGTGACTGTCCCGACCGCCACCGTCGCCCCGGCGCGCTCCCGGTCCCACGCGGACCGGGGGCCCAGCCGGTGGCTGCTCGCCCCGGCCCTGCTCCTGTTCGGGGTGTTCGGCGTCCTGCCGCTCGTCGGTACGTTCGCCCTCTCGCTCACCAAGTGGTCCGGGCTGGGGACGCCCCAATGGATCGGGCTTGGCAACTGGGCAAACATCCTGGCCGATCCGGTGACGGGTACGACGATCATCATCTCGCTCAAGGTGATGATCGGCAGCTGGCTGATCCAGACCCCGCTGTCGCTGCTGCTCGGGGTGTACATCGGGCGGTTCGGCAAATTCCGGGCCTTCCTGGCGGTGCTTTACTTCGTCCCGCTCCTGTTGTCGAGTGCGGCGGTCGCCTTCATCTACAAGTACCTGCTCGACGCCAACTTCGGTCTGTTCGCCGACCGGGGGCTGGGCTTCCTGCACCAGGATTACCTCGGCAACCAGCATCTCGTCCTCGGCGTTGTCACCTTCATCATCGCCTGGCACTTCGTCCCGCTGCACACCCTGCTCTACCAGGGCGGCGTCCGCCAGATCCCGGCCTCGTTGTACGAGGCGGCGGCGATTGA
>JAIRVA010000337.1 GCA_031254155.1 Propionibacteriaceae bacterium | reverse complement strand
CAATTCTCTTCCACCATCATCTGCTGGAAAAGCGTACTCTTGCCCACTTGCCTGGCTCCCATGACATAGACGACTCTGGTGTCAAGAATTGCTTCCTTGACGAGCAGTTTCGCCCACCGGTTGACCAGAGAATCACTCACGCTCCTAGCCTAATCGGAACTGTGCGATTTGGGAAGGTGGTGTGTGCATATTGGGAATATTGGGTGCGCAAAACGGGAAACTTAAATGCGCAGACTGGGAAATGTGACCAGTCTGACGCCTGGAATCCCCATCGGTACACCACGACGCAAATCCGCGCTGACGGAATAGGATAGTTTTATGCAGAATCTGGTCGCCCTGGTCACGGGTGGCTCCGCGGGTATCGGGCTGGAGGCCGTCCTGGCACTCCGGGCCGCGGGTGTCACCGTGTACGCCGCCGCCCGCCGCCCCATGCCGACACTCGAAGAGCGCGGCATCCGTACCCTCACCCTCGACGTCACGGACGACGACTCGCTGCAGCGCGGCGTGGCGGCCGTCCTCCACCGCGAGGGCCGGATCGACATCCTGGTCAACAACGCGGGGTACGGGTCGTACGGCGCGATCGAGGAGGTACCGCTCGCCGAGGCCCGCCGCCAGTTCGAGGTCAACGTCTTCGGGGCCATGCGCCTCACGCAACTGGTCCTGCCGCACATGGCCGAGCGGGGCAGCGGCCGCATCATCAATATCTCGTCCATGGGCGGGCGGTTCTCGATGGCGCTCGGCGGGTGGTACCACGCGACAAAGTACGCCACCGAGGCCCTGTCCGACGCGCTGCGCCAGGAAGTACGGCCGTTCGGCATCGACGTGGTCCTCATCGAACCCGGTCTCGTCCACTCCGAGTGGCCCAAGATCGCGGCCGACCACCTGCGGACGGCGTCGGGTCTGGGGAGGTACGCGACGATGGCCCAGAACTTCGCCACAGCGCTCGAAGTCGGCGGCGGCGTGGCGACCGACCCGGCGGTGATCGGACGCGTGGTGGCGCGGGCGGCGACCTGCCGGCGGCCGCGGACGCGATACCTCAAGGGCTTCGGTGCGTTGCCGACCTTGATCGCTTTCTCGGTGTTGCCGGACCGGGTGGTCGATGCGACCATCCGTCTCGCCTTGTCACGGCTGGGTACGGTGCTCGAACTCGTCAAACCGGCGTGACGTTGCCCATGTAACCTGGTGATTGCCGACGCTCCGGCGAACAGGTCGTTCTTTCACGCCATATCGCGACGATTGCACAAACTCCCAAAACTGGCCTGTGCATAACTCCCCATGGGGCTTTCCGATGGTGTGGAATATGTGGTATGCATCCGTAATCGGAGTTGGGAGGACTGATGAAGGGCCGGCGGGGAGTGGTCGTGGTGGTGGTTCTTGGGGTCGGTTTGGTGGGATGTACGCCGGGGGGCGAGGCGACACCCTCGCCGTCAACCGGCGAGAGTACGACGGTGGTGGCGACGCCGAGTCCGTCGCCGACTCCACAGTGGACGGACGAGGAGCAGGGGGCGGTCGACGCAGTCCAAAGGTACCTGGAGGTATGGACCCGCATCGGGCAGGACCCCATCAATGCAGACTGGGGCGAGTTCAATGCCGTAGCGATCGACCCCGCTGTCAGCGATGCCCTGACCATCTGGAACACCTGGGCGAGCCAGGGCTGGCATCTTGTGAACGGCCCGGTTTTTGAGCCGGAGTCAGTGTCAGCGGGGGTCCACGACATAGATGGTCAGGTGTTTCATGTGCGGGGCTGTTTTCTGCTCGCGGATGGGTATGTGGTGGACTCGTCGGGCAACCGGCTTGAGAACAACGGAGACCCCAGGGCAGTTGGCCAGTTTGATGTACTGCATACAGAAACCAGGTATGTCGTTGTTGAGGAGCTGCCGAAGGAGGGGACATGCTGAGATGTCGTGCCCTGGCAATTGCCCTGGTATGTGCCCTGGTTGTGTGTTGCGGGAGTGGCATAGCCGTAGCGGATCGTGGCCCGGGGCCGGAGGTGATGACCGGCGCGTATGGCCCGTCAACAGTTGAGGTGTCGGTGTCAAATGAGACGACGACGGGCGGGTCGGTCGGTACCGCGTCTGGCGATTCGGGGTCTGGTGGGCCAGTATGCCACGATGGGAGTGGGGCTGAGATAGCTTGTTGGATGGGCGCGTATTGGTGGGACTCTTCCCGCCACATGTACTGCCATGTGATCAACCGACCAGCATCCGATCCCAACTGGGCAACGCACCGCGATGCGGCTGGCCACACCGAGGGGACCTTATTGGGGTGTTTCTCCTACTATGTGCGGGCGGGCTCAAGCGAAGCGGTGGTGTGGGTTCCGGGGTCGGCGTCGTCGCCGGGTCGTCCGGGGACGGATCCGGTGACAGTCGCCCGCACGGCGGTCGCGTCCCTGCAGTTGCACGCCCCGACGGTCGGGGTGGGAGCGTTCGTATACGACGGGTACGAGGAGTGGGGCCTGTCCTGGTGGGTGGGAGCACCGATGTGGTTGTGGGTGGATGCGTCGGATTCGTTGCAGTGGGGCAGTCACACGATTTCTGCGTCCGAGGGCGGGTTGACTGTGACCGCCACCGTGACGGCAATGACCGTGTCGTTCGACCCGGGAGACGGCAGTCCGCCGATGGTGTGCCGGTCGGCGGGGACGGTGCGTCCGTGGGATCCGTATGATCCGTTGGACCATCATTCCCCGTCGGGGTGTGAGCACACGTACCTGCACACGAATGAGTTGGGCAATGTCGACTCGCGTTACGTCGTGTCGGCCACGGTGACGTGGAATGTCACCTGGTCGTCGTCGGACGGCCAAGTGGGGTCGTTCACGACCACGGTCGCCTCAACCGATCAGGCGTCCATCCATGTCGGGCAACTCCGCGCCGTCATCGTCTCGTACGGCTAGACGACGACCGTACCCGGCATGATCCCGCGGCATCATGCCGCAGTATCATGCCCCGTGTCGGAAAGTAGTCGCGGGGCGGCTTGCCGTGTGATCAAGCCGCCCCGCGAGGGGACATCGTACGGACTGTCCCCGGTCAACTGTGGGATGAGGGCAGGGGGGTTGGCCCCCATCCCACAGTCACCTCTGGAGGATACGTTTGGTGGTAATGGCGATGAGACCGAAGAGCCCCGGCTCGGCCGGCGCCGGCCGAACCAGGCCGCCAGTCTTCACTTCGATGGTGACGATCACCGCGAATGGCGCCTCGACCCGCCCGGACATGTCGCCTTGCAGCGCGGCAGTCCGCGGGCCGACTGACCAGTGCCCCGGTACGGTGAAGGTGTACGTCACCGTACCCTCACTATCCGCCGCCGCGCAGCCAACCTCCAGCCGGTCCGGCGCGATCGTGAGGCAGACCCGCTCGCCCGGGTTGAAGTGGCGCCCCGTGACGGTCTGGGTTTCGAGGGGATGACGGGTGGGGTACGTGACCTCGACCACGAGTTGGGCTATCGTCACCCGGACCGGCTCGGACTGGTTACCGGCGGGATCGGTCACCACGACCGTCACCTCCGCCCCCGGCGCCAACGGTTGGCCGGGCCGGCAGGAGAAACGACCGTCAGGATCCGGTACGACGGCCTCGCACCCCACGACCGGCCCGCCAGATTCGTCTATCACCGTCACCGTGGTCCCAGGTTCCGCGGTCCCCGAGATCTGACTGCCATTACTTGGGTCGACGGTTGGTACGACCGGGGCCGTCACGTCCACGACGATCGCCACCGGATCCGACCGATCCGACACGTTACCCGCCGGATCGGTCTGCGTCGCGGTGAGTACGTGGTCACCCTCACCCAACGGAGTCGGCACCGGGCACGACCACGACAGGTCGGCCGCCACCGTCGTCGTACACAGGACCTTGTCACCATCCGATACGGTCACCGTACCACCCGGCTCCGTCGCCGTCCCCGTGACCGTCGGGCGATCCGTCCCGACCGACGACCCCGGAGTTGGTTCCGTGATCACCGGCGACACCGGGGCCACCGTATCAACCACGATTGTGACTGGGCCCGACTGATTTGACACGTTACCCGCCGGATCGGTTTGCGTCGCGGTGAGTACATGGTCGCCCTCACCCAACGGAGTCGTCACCGGGCACGACCACGACAAATCCGACTGGACCGTCGTCGTACACAGGACCTTGTCACCGTC
Source organism: Propionibacteriaceae bacterium (assembly GCA_031254155.1). Lineage (GTDB taxonomy): Bacteria > Actinomycetota > Actinomycetes > Propionibacteriales > Propionibacteriaceae > WQYJ01. The sequence goes on along the minus strand of JAIRVA010000337.1, from coordinate 1,653 downwards.
GGATACGGTCACCGTGCCACCCGGCTCCGTCGCCGTACCCGTGAGCGTCGGGCGATCCGTCCCCACCGCCGCTCCCGCCGCGGGCGACGTGATCACCGGCCCGACCGGGGCCACCGTGTCCACCGACACCCCGACCGGCTCGGATGGCGCGGAGTCGTGCCCGTCGGGCGTCGTTTCCACAGCAGTCAGCGAGTGGTCGCCGTCGTCAAGGGCCACGCTGCACGACCAGTGATAGTCCGCCCCGACGGTCGTCCAACACACCACCTGACCCCCGTCCTGTACCGTCACCGTGTCCCCCGGCGTCTGCCCGGTTCCGGCGATCACGAGCGGATCTTGACTTGTCAGGTCCCCGGCGTGCGGCGAGGTGATCGTCGGTACCGTGAGGAACCGGACGTCCAGCGGCGACCCGTGGGCGGTCAGTTCCGCCCCGCCGGCCGACGCGCGGACGGGGTACGACCCGCCGAGCTCCGCAGTCGCCCGGACCGTCGCCGAGCCTGCGTCCGCAGTCGTCACCACGACATTCGTCCCCCCGCCCGCGAACGTCAGCCCGCTCACACCACCCAGGGAGAAGACCTGTCCGCCCACCGGATTGCCGAAGCGGTCGTACGCGTAGGCCGTGATCACGTCCCACCCGCCGACGGGTTGGTCGTTCGTCGTCACCGCCACCCGCGTCTGCCGCGCCGGATCCGTCCCCGGACCCTCCGGCGTACACCCGGCCTCGATCACGCACGGCGCACCCGCCACGAAGGTCAACGCTAGCGGCGACCCGTGCCGGGAAAGTTCGACGCCCGCGACCGACGCCGTCGCCTGGTACGTCCCGGCCACCCGCGCGGCCGCGCTGACCCCACACGTCCCGTCGTCGCCCGTCACGCAACTCGGACCCATCGTCACCCCGGCCCCCGCCGCGAAGTCGAATGTCACACCGGGTGCGGGGTTACCGGCCTTGTCGTAGGCGTACGCGGTCACCTGGTCCGGCGCGCCGTCCACCGGCTGCCCGTCCGTCGTCACCGCGACGCGCGTCTGGCGGGCGGGATCCGTCCCCGCCTCGCCGGGCGTACACCCGGCCTCGACAACGCACACCGTCCCGGCGCGGAAGGTCAGCGCCACCGGCGAGCCGGGTACGGCCACACCGTCGACGGTCACCGCCGCGTCGTACGTACCCGCCACCGTCGTCCAGTAGCCGACCGTCGCCGCCCCTGTCTTCCCGATTGGCGCGATCCCGGCCTGGACCCAAAGCGCCGGATCAGCCGCCACCGACGAGACGAGCGCCCCCTCGACCGGGTTGCCCCACCAGTCGAACGCCCACACGGTCGCGAGGTCACGGGAACTCCCGTCCGCGACCTGGTTGTCCTGGGTCACCTCGACCCGGGTCCGCTTGTCAGCGGGAAGTCCGGGGTCCTTGGGCTCGCACCCCGTCGCCGCGGAGCAGACCGTTTCGGCGGTCCACGCCACGGACGCCGCCGCCCCGCCGGTGGTCGTGTTGACCGGGCCCGCCGCGATGGCCGCGGTGACGGCGTACGTCCCCGACCGCGTCGATGTGAGCGTCGTCGTACACACCCCCTTGTCATCAGTACGGCAGGTGGCCTGCGGCGCGAACACCGGGCCCGCCGGGCCGACCGCGAAAGTGACCACGGCGTCGGGCACCGGGTTGCC
>JAIRVA010000140.1 GCA_031254155.1 Propionibacteriaceae bacterium | reverse complement strand
GGCCGCCTGGGGCGAGGAGAACCGCGACTGGGGCGGCGCGTTCGCCGTCTACCGCGGTCTGACCGAGCTGCTGCCGTACAACCGCCTGTTCAACTCCCCGATCTCGGAGGCCGCGATCGTCGGGACGGGCGTGGGCTACGCGATGTGCGGCGGGCGCGCGGTCGTCGAGCTGATGTACTGCGACTTCCTGGGCCGCGCGGGCGACGAGATCTTCAACCAGGTCGCCAAGTGGCAGGCGATGTCGGCGGGCATCCTGAAGATGCCGCTGGTGGTGCGGATCTCGGTCGGCAACAAGTACGGTGCCCAGCACTCGCAGGACTGGTCGGCGCTCGTGGCCCACATCCCCGGCCTCAAGGTCTACTACCCGGCGACGCCCACCGACGCCAAGGGGATGCTGAACCTGGCGCTCGCCGGGACGGACCCGGTCATCTTCCTCGAGTCGCAAAAGCTCTACGACAAGGGCGAGGAGTTCACTAAGGGCGGGGTACCGACCGAGTATTACGAGACGGACGAGGGCACCCCGGCGGTCCGGCGCGCGGGGACGGACCTGACCATCGCGACCATCGGGCCGGCCCTCTATACCGCCCTCGACGCGGCGGCCATCCTGCAGGAGAAGTACGGGGTCTCCGCCGAGGTCATCGACCTGCGCTTCGTCGTACCGCTCGACTACGGCCCGCTCCTCGCCTCGGTTAAGAAAACGGGCAACCTGGTCCTGGTGTCGGACGCCTGCGAGCGGGGGAGCTTCCTCCACACCGTGGCGGCGACCGTCACCCAGGCCGGGTTCGACGAGCTGGACGCACCCGTGGTCGTCCTGGGTTCGCGCAACCACATCACCCCGGCTCCCGAGCTGGAGGAGCTGTTCTTCCCCGGGGTGGCGACGATCATCGACGCCATCCACGCGCGCATCCGGCCTCTCACCGGGCACCAGCCGACGACCGACGAGTCGGAGACGGAGTTGCTCCGCCGGGCGCGGTCAGGGGTGTAGCCCATGTGGTTGGACCGACTCGACGCCCGGCCGGCCGCGGAGCACCTGGACTGGCTGGCCCAGCCGGTGGCGGCGGCGATCCCCCTCATCCCGGAGGCACTCGTCTTCACCATCGACCCGGCGGACGCCGACACGGCGACGCTGACGACGAAGCTGGACCTGCCGCTGCAGGACTCCGGGAACGCGGTCTTGATCACGGGTTTCCGGGCCGGTGAGGCCAGGCACTGCTGTTGCATGACCGCTGCCGACCGCCGGGTGGACGTCAACCACGTGGTCAAGCGGGCCTTGGACGTCCGGAAGTGCTCTTTCGCGGCGATGGACGAGGCGGTCGCGGTCTCCGGCATGGAGTACGGCGGGATCACGCCCATCGGGTTGCCGCCCGAGTGGCCGGTCTGGCTCGACCCGTACGTGGCCGACATCGAGTGGCTGCTCATCGGCTCGGGGGTCCGGACGTCGAAGCTCGTCGTACCGGGGGCGGCCCTGCTCCGGCTGCCCGGCGCGCGGCTCGTCGCGGACCTGACGGTGGCGGTGGATGCCTGAGCTCCCCGAGGTCGAAACCGTCCGGCGCGGGTTGGAGACCCTGATCCTCGGCCGGCGGATCTTGACCGTGGACATCCGCCACGAGAAGTCGTTCGCCGACGACGACCTGGTGGAGCCCTTCGTGACCGGCGCCCGGGTGACCGGGCTCCGGCGGTACGCGAAGGTGCTCGTCATCGACCTGGACACGGCGTACTCGCTCGTCATCCACCTGAAAATGACCGGGCAACTGGTCTTCCGCGACGAGGCCGACGCCGAGGCCGACTGGGGGGCCGGGCACCCGACGAAGTCCTTCGTCGCGGCGCTCCCCGACCGCAGTACGCGGGTGGTCTTCGGCCTGGGTGAACGGGCGGACGCGAGCGCGGATGACGTCTTGCCTGATGTCGCCCACACCCACCTGTTCTTCAACGACCAGCGCATCTTCGGCTGGATCAAGGTGGTCCCAACCCCCGCGGTCGAGCAACTGCCCTTCATCGCGGGCCTCGGGCCGCAGCCACTCGACGCGCGCGGCGAACCGCTCGCCCCGGCCGCCCAGGCGGCCGCCGAAGCCCGCTTCCTCACCGCGGCCCGGCGGCACGCCCGCGCCCCGGTCAAGGCGGTGATCCTCGACCAGGCGGTGGCCGCCGGGATCGGCAACATCTACGCCGACGAGGCGCTGTGGGCCGCCCGGATCCACCCCGCGACGCGAGTGGGCGACCTGACCGACCAGCAGTTGGTCGCGGTCTTCCGGGCGGCGGGGGAGTCGATGCTCGATTCGCTGGCCGTCGGCGGCAGCACGATGGCGACGTATTTCCAGGTCGATGGTACCCCCGGCAGTTACCTCGACCAGTTCGCCCAGGTCTTCCGCCGGGAGGGCCGGCCCTGTCCGCGCTGCGGCACCCTCATCGTGAAAACCCGCGTGGCGGGCCGGGGGACCCACCTGTGCCCCACCTGTCAACTACCCAGACCCCCAGCGTGATCCATCGCGAGCATATCAGCATATTGGCGATATGCTTCTACGTATGAGAACCACTTTCATCATTGATGATGCCCTACACACGCGAGTGAAGGAATGTGCAGCCGCGCAACGTCGCACCGCCACCTCACTCATCGAAGAGGCTCTGCTGGCCTACCTCCAGCGCCACGCCACGCCGGAGCCGTTCTACTTTGCCCCCATGGGTCACGGCGGGACCTGCCCCGGCGTCGATCTGACGAACGGAGCGTCGATCCAGGAGTTGCTGGATGACGAGGCGTACGCGGATGCGCCCGAGGTGCTGGCCGCATGATCATGCCTGACGTCAACGTGGTGATCGGGGCGATGCGACAAGACAATCCCCGCCACAGTCAGCTTCGCGCGTGGTTGGCCGCCGCAGTCCAGTCGGACGAGCCTCTCGGGCTCTCGACCTTGGTCCTGGTCGGTGTGACCCGCATTATCACCAATCCCCGCGTTTTCGCGGTGCCGACGCCTCTCGACGACGTGGTGGCGGAGCTGAACCGACTGATCAGGCACCCCCGCACGGTGGTAGTCAATCCCGGTCCCCGGCACTGGGAGATCTTCCGGAGACTCGGCCAAGTGACCGGCTTTCGTGGTCCGGCGCTCGCCGACATCCAACACGCCGCGGTCGCGATTGAGCACGATGCGACGTGGGTTAGTCTGGACCGAGATTTCGCCCGGGTACCGGGTCTGAGGTGGGAACTGCCCTGACGCGGGCTCAGGCGCCGAAGCCGACGGGGCGGCTGTGTTCCTGGCCGAACTCAATGTAGCCGATGGTGGCCGCCGGGATGAGCATCTGGCGCCCCGAGGTGTCGGTCAGGGTGAGGAACTCGTCCGACTCGCGGGCTTGGCTGTACGCCTTGGTGACGTCGGCCGCGGTCAGGTCGACGTTGAGGGTCACCTCGCGGGTCACGTTCTGGATGCCGATTTTGATTTCCATGGGTCCTCCTAGATTTCGCCCTGAGTGGCGGGCCGCACGACGATCCGGGTCCACGCGCCGACGTAGATGCGCAGGTCGGGCCCGATCTGGGTCCGGGCCGTGATGGGGTCGCTGGGCAGCGAGGCCGTCGCCGGGGCGACGTACGTCCCGTTCGCGGAGTCGAGGTCGTTGAGGTACCAGTAGCCGTCGACCAGGGTGAGGTACGCCTGACGGCGACTGCAGCCCGCGTCGGGCTCGCAGTCGATGTCGGGGTTGATGTTGCGGCTCGCGGAGTGGCGGCCGATGAGCGCCCGGTCATTGAGAGGGACGATGCGGGGCGGCCCCTGGGGCGGGAGCGGGTCGCTGGCCTCCTGGAAGGCGTACCACTGCGGGTCGACCCAGATCTCCGCCACCCAGGGTGTCGACCGGTGGAGCGACCCGGTCGGGCCACCCGCCGCCGGGGACGGGCGGGCGGCGGCCGGGACATCCGTCGTCTCGTCCGACGGTACGGCGTCCGAAGGTACAGCGTCCGACGGCGCAGCGTCCGACGGTACGGGCGCGTCGTCCGGTGCCTCGGCAGGTGGTGTCAGCCCGAGTTCGGTGTGCAGATCCTGCTGCGGCACGGCGCCGGTGGTGTAGTCGTACCCACACGACTCGCAGAACAGGGCCGCCCCGGCCCGGGGCGACCCGCAGTGCGGACACCCGGCCGCGGCCGCTGGTTCCGGTTCCGGGGTGGCGTCGGCCACGACTGGCAGCCCGCAGACGTCGCAGAAATCCTGCGCCGTCGTCTCGTGTCCCTCTTCGCAATGAGCCATTGTTACCCTCGGATTCTGGTTGTCCTGGTCGAGGCGGTGTCGAGAGCCATCTCGTCCGCCTTCTCGATGTTCTTCTTGAGTCTCACTGTACCAGTGGCGGCATCGGCGATATCGACGACGCGTTCCAGGCGGGAGGCGGCCTCGGCGTTCCCGGTCTGCTGGGCGAGCTGGACGGCGCGCCCGAGTTTCTGCGTCGCCGTCCGGTCGTCACCCGAGGCGCGGGCGGCGAGGCCCTCCTGGATGACCGATGCGAGTTCGGTCTGGCCGGTGTAGTGGGCCACCTCGGGGCTGATGCGGGCCGTGAGGCCCACGTCGCCCGACCATTTCGCCTTGACGAGCCCCTGGGTGAGGATCGCCGTCCCGGTGGCGAGCTGGACGCGGGCGGCCAGTTGCTCGGTTCCGACGGCCTTCGCCGGCAGCCGGACGCAGATGTGGTAGTCGCGAGACTCGTCACCCCAGGCGCCGGTCGGGTAGGTGGCGGTGAGGGCGTCGATCGCCCGGCCGCGGTGGGTGAGGTCTTCGACCGTCGGGGAGACCTGGCGGACGAACAAGGTCTGGGCGCCTTGCGGGGTCCACACCCGCAGCTGGGCGTCCGGCACGCCGCGCGACATGGACCGGGCGATGAGTTCCCGGAAGATCTGCGGCAGGTCCCTGGGGCTCGGGATGACGTCGACCGTGCCCAGGAGCGCTTGGGCGATCTTGCGGATCTCGCCGACCTGCCACTCGACACCGATCCCGCGGCAGTCCACCTGGAACTCGCCCAGGCACTGCCGGATCGACGATTCGAGCTGGGTCACTGACTCGTTGTGGTTCTCGCCGTCGGTCAGCAGGATGGCGTGCT
>JAIRVA010000005.1 GCA_031254155.1 Propionibacteriaceae bacterium | reverse complement strand
ACGCGACCGGGGCGGCTCGCTCAACCTGACCGGGCGCGAGTTCCGCCCCCAGTTGGGCGGGGACTACTCGCTCACCGCCCATTTCGAGGGCGACGCCGACGAAAAGCTCGCCGGCATGGGCCAATACCAGCAGGCCATCGCGAACCTGAAGGGGTGCACGTTCGAGCTGGCGCACCGGAACTCGCAGGTGTCGGTGCCATTTGTCGTGTCGAGCGCCGGCTACGGTTTCCTCTGGCACAACCCCGCGATCGGCCGCGCGACCTTCGCCACCAACCGCACGGAATGGTACGCCGAGTCCACCCAGCAGCTTGACTACTGGATCACCGCCGGGGACTGCCCGCAGCAGATCGCGGCCGCGTACGCCGATGCCACCGGTCACGTCCCGGTGATGCCGGAGTACGGACTGGGCTACTGGCAGTGCAAGCTGCGGTACTGGAACCAGGAACAGTTGCTCGAAGTGGCCAGGGAGCACAAGCGGCGAGGGCTTCCGCTCGACGTCATCGTGGCCGATTTCTTTCACTGGCCGCATCTGGGTGATTATCAGTTTGACCAGGAGTTTTGGCCGGATCCGGCCGCCATGGTCGCGGAGCTGGCGGCCCTCGGCACGAAGCTCATGGTGTCGGTCTGGCCCCAAATCGGCACCGACTCGGTGAACTACGCCGAGTTCAAGCAGCGGAACCTGCTCGTCCGCGCCGAGCGGGGCGTTGACATCCACATGAGCTTCGGCGGGCCGAGCGCCTTCCTTGATGTCACGAACCCGGAGGCGAGACAGCGCCTGTGGGAGCTGTGCCGCGCGAACTACCACGACCTCGGCGTCAGTCTGTTCTGGCTCGACGAGGCGGAACCGGAGTACGGAGTGTACGATTTCGACAACTACCGCTACTACGCCGGGCCCGATCTCCGGGTCGGCAACCTCTACCCGCAGCACTTCGCCCGCGCCTTCTACGAGGGCCAGACGGCGGCCGGGCAGTCGGAGGTGGTCAACTTATTGCGGTGCGCGTGGGCGGGCAGTCAGCGGTACGGCGCGCTCGTCTGGTCGGGGGATGTCGGGTCGACCTGGGCGGATCTGCGCGCCCAGATCGCGGCTGGCATCCACCTGGGCGTGGCTGGCATCCCGTGGTTCACGACGGACATCGGTGGCTTCCACCGGGGCCGCATCGACGACCCTGAGTATCACGACCTGCTGATCCGCTGGTTCCAGTTCGGGACGTTCGCTCCCGTGATGCGCATGCACGGCGACCGGCTGCCGTACGAACCGGTGACCGGGCGGGACGGCGTCGCCCGGGTGCGGAGCGGTGCGCCCAATGAGCTGTGGAGCTACGGCGACGCGGTGTACGACGTGCTCGTCCGGTTCGTCCGGATCCGCGAGGCGCTCCGGCCGTACCTCCGCCGGGTCATGCGGGAGGCGCACACCACCGGTCAGCCAGTGATGCGCGGGCTTTTCCACGAGTTCCCGCGTGACTCCACCGGCTGGGATATCGCGGACGAGTACCTGCTCGGTCCTGATCTCCTCGTCGCGCCGGTCCTTGAACCCCGGGCGGTCACGCGCCAGGTCTACCTGCCCGCCGGCCCGACCTGGACCGAGGCGTCAACTGGTCGTGTCTACCCAGGCGGGCAATGGATCACCGCTGACGCCGACGCTCAACTACCAGTCTTCATCCGGGCGGGCGCCACCTCGGACGCGACCGCCTGGCTCTAGGACCGGTTCGCCGCGACACGCGGCGTCCTCGCCACCACCTGGCCCGATCCGGGCTATCCTAGACCGCGTTGGCTTTCGAGGCCCCGTACGTCCCGTACGAAAAAGGAGTTGCTGTGTCGTCGTCGTTCGTTCACCTCCACTGCCACACGGAGTACTCCATGCTGGACGGGGCGGCGAAGATCAAGCCGCTCTTCGCGGAGGCCGAGCGCCTGGGCATGCCGGCGCTGGCGATCACCGACCACGGCAACATGTTCGGCGCGTACGAGTTCTTCATGACCGGCCGGAATACCGCCGTCAAGCCGATCATCGGCATCGAGGCGTACGTCGCCCCCTCCTCGCGGCACTCCCGCGTCCAGGAGTTCTGGGCCACCGGCAAGCGCGAGGCGGCGGACGTTGACCAGGAGGGCGGCAAGGACGTCTCCGGCGGCGGCCGGTACACCCACATGACCCTGCTCGCCCGCAACACCACCGGGCTCCACAACCTGTTCCGGCTGAGCTCGCTCGCAAGCTTCGAGGGCTACTACATGAAGCCCCGCATGGACGCCGAGATCCTGGCCCAGTACGCGTCGGGCATCATCGCCACGACCGGCTGCCCCTCCGGCGCCGTCCAGACCCGGCTGCGGCTCGGGCAGTACGACGAGGCCGTCCGCCAGGCCGCCGTCTTCCGTGACATCTTCGGCCAGGAGAACTTCTTCGTCGAACTGATGGACCACGGGCTCTCCCTCGAAACCGATGTCCGCGCCGAGTTGCTGCGCCTCGCCAAGGAACTGGGGCTGCGCACCATCGCGACCAACGACTCCCACTACGTCACCGCCGACCAGGCGGACGCCCACGACAACCTGCTCTGCATCGGGGTCGGCCGCAACAAGGACGACGAGCGGCGCTTCCGCTTCAACGGCGACGGCTACTACCTGCGGTCCGCCGACGAGATGCGCGACCTTTTCTACGCCCTGCCCGAGGCCTGCGACACCACGCTCGACATCGCGGAGATGGTCGAGGGCTACGACGAGATCTTCGACCACGTCGACCGGATGCCGCAGTTCAAGGTCCCCGAGGGCCACACGCAGGAATCGTTTCTCCGCCTCAAGGTCGAAGAGGGCCTGCGGCAGCGGTACGGCGACCACCCGTCCCAGGCCGTCCTCGACCGGGTCGAGACCGAGCTCAAGGTGATCGAGCCCCTCGGCTTCTCGGCGTACTTCCTCGTCGTCTCGGACATCTGCCGTTTCGCGCGGGACACCGGCATCCGGGTCGGGCCGGGGCGTGGCTCGGCGACGGGCTCGATGATCGCGTACCTCACCCGTATCACGGAGCTCGACCCGCTCGAGCACGGCCTGCTGTTCGAACGCTTCCTCAACCCGGAGCGGGTCTCGCCCCCCGACGTCGACCTCGACGTCGACGACCGCAACCGCGACAAGATTGTGGCCTACTTCGCGGACACCTACGGGGCGGAGTACACCGCCCAGGTCAACACCTTCTCCACCATCAAGGCCAAGAACGCCATCAAGGACTCGTCCCGCATCCTCGGCTATCCCTTCCAAATGGGCGAGCGTATCGTCAAGGCCATCCCCAACGACCCGACCGGCAAGCTCACCCTCACCGACATGTTCGACCCCGCGGCCGACCGGTACAACGAGGCGGGGGAGTTCCGGGGGCTGTACGAGACCGACGCCGACGTGCACCGGGTCGTGGACACGGGGATGGGGATCGAGGGGCTGATCCGGGGCACGGGGGTCCACGCGGCCGCGGTCATCCTGTCGTCCGAACCGCTGCTCGACGTCATCCCGCTGCACATGCGCGACGACGGGGTCCGGCTGACGGGCTTCTCGTACCCCCAGTGCGAGGCCATGGGGCTCATGAAAATGGACGTGCTGGGGCTGCGCAACCTCGGCATCATCGACCACACCCTGGAACTGGTCAAGACGAACCAGGGCGTGGCCATCGACCCGCTCGACCTGCCGCTCACCGACCAGAAGACGTATGAGCTACTGGCCTCCGGCGAAACCCTGGGCGTCTTCCAGCTCGACGGCGGGCCGATGCGTTCCCTGCTGAAGCTCATGGCGCCGACCCAGTTCGAGGACATCGCCGCCGTGCTCGCGCTCTACCGCCCCGGCCCGATGGCCGCCAACGCCCACATCCACTACGCCGACCGCAAGAACGGCCGCGAGCCGATTGCGCCGATCCATCCCGAGCTCAAGGAGGCCCTCGAGCCGATCCTCGGCAACACGTACCACCTGCTCGTCTACCAAGAACAGCTGATGGCCATCGCGCGCGAGCTCGCCGGCTACACCCTGGGCGGCGCCGACCTGCTACGCCGGGCGATGGGCAAGAAGAAGCAGGCCATCATCGACCAGGAGTACGAGCCGTTCGCGAAGGGCATGGCCACCCACGGCTACTCCCCGCAGGCGACCAAGGCGCTCTGGGACGTCATGGCGCCCTTCGCGGGCTACGCCTTCAACAAGTCTCACACGGCGGGGTACGGGCTCGTCTCCTACTGGACGGCCTACTTCAAGGCCAACTACCCGGCGGAGTACATGGCCGCGCTGCTCGAGTCCGTCAAGTCCGACAAGGACAAATCGGCGGTCTACCTCGCGGAGTGCCGCCGGATGGGGATCACCGTCCTGCCGCCCGATGTCAACGAGTCGCAGGCGAAGTTCGCCCCGGCGGGCGGTGCGATCCGGTACGGGCTGACGGCGATCCGCAACGTCGGCACCAACGTCGTCGAGGCGATCCTCGGCGCGCGGACCGAACACGGCCCGGCGACCGACTTCTACCAGTTCCTCACCAATGTCCCTATCTCGGTGTGCAACAAGCGGGTCTTCGAATCGCTCATCAAGGCCGGCGCCTTCGACTCGCTGGGTCACCCGCGGCGCGCGCTGCTGGAGGTGTACGAGCACGCCATCGACTCGGTGCTCGAAGTCAAGCGCAACCAGTCGTACGGCCAGGACGACCTGTTCGGGGACTCGGGCGGCGGGGGCGAGCTGGCGTACTCCGAACCGATCCCGGATCTGCCCGACTGGGACAAACAGACCAAACTGGCGTTCGAACGCGAGATGCTGGGTCTCTACGTCTCTGACCACCCGCTCAACGGGCTGGAAACCATCATCGCGGCCCACCGCGACATGCCCATCAGCGCGGTGGGGGAGGCCGCCGAGTCGGCGACCAAGGTCAGACTCGCCGGCATGATCACCTCGGTCGTCCGGCGCCAGACGAAGAAGGGCGCGGCCTGGGCCCAGATCGTGCTGGAAGACCTCGACTCGTCGGTCACGGCGCAGGTCTTCCCGCAGGCCTACACGGAGTACGCGGCGCAACTCGTCCCGGACACCGTCGTCCAACTGCTGGGCAGCATCCGCCCCCGTGACGAAGGGGTGGACTTCACGGTCGAGAAGGTGATCCCGGTCAACGTCGACTCCGACGGGCTGACCGCGATCACGGTGTCGCTGCCGATGGCCCGCGTCACCCGGTCGGCCATGGGGGCGCTGAAGCGTACACTGGAGACTTACCCTGGGACCTCGCAGGTCTGGTTCAAGATGGTGAGTTCGCGGGAAACGAAGACCTTCCGGCTGGCCGACAAGGTCACAGCCTCCCTCGAACTGGTCTCCGACCTGAAAGCGCTCCTGGGGACGAGTTGCGTCGAGCTAGGAGCCGTATGAACAACCGCCAGGGAAGCAGTGGACAGTGGCGGCGGCTGCGGCCGTGGCTCACGGTGTACGTGGCGGCTATCGTCGTGGTGGCCGTGGTCGCCGGGTTCGTGTGGACCGTGGTGGTCCGTCTGCCGAGCTACACCATCGACTCAACCTATCGGGCGGTCATTCTCGAATCGGGGCTCAGCCAGATCGGGGCGACCGATGTCTACTACACGCTGGTCGGACTGGTGGCCGGGCTCGTCATCGGGGTGACCGCCTGGGTACTGTTCCGGCGGGTCGGTTGGCCGGTCACGCTCCTCGCCGTGGCCGGCGGCGCCCTGGCCGGGCTCATCACGCGGGGGGTCGGGGAGTTCATCGGGGCCCGGGACTTCGAGAAACGCATCGCCCAGGCGGCCAGGGGTGACTCGGTCGTGGTTGATTTCACAAGCCACACCTGGGTACCACTCGCGGTGTGGGCCGGGGGGGCCGTCCTGCCCGTCCTCGTCGGCTCGTTCGTCCGGCGCCGGGGATGGATCGCGCACGTCCCGGCCACTACCCCGGGCGGGGCCGGTGAGGCCCCCGGCGAACCGGTAGAATGACCGGCGTGAGACGCATTGATTGCCGGGCCGCGGGGCCGGACTACTCCCAGGTGGTACCGCGGGCGGAGTTTGACGTGGCGGCCGCGCTCGTGGCGGTTGCCCCGATCTGCGAGGCCGTCCGGACCGGCGGCGAGGCCGCGCTCCAGAAGTTGAGTGGGCAGTTCGACCACGTGGTGCCCGGGCATTTCCGCGTCGACCCCGCCGTGCTCGCCCGCTGTGCCGACGAACTCGACCCCGCCCTGCGCTCGGCGTACCTGACGTCGATCGAACGGCGCCGCGCCGTCGCGGCCCTGGAGGCCGCGGTCCCCGATGTCACGGCCACACTGGCCGGGGGGGCCCGGGTGACGATCACGTCGGTGCCGGTGGGCCGCGTCGGGCTGTACGTCCCCGGCGGGCTCGAGCCGCTCGCGTCGAGCGTCATCATGAACGTGGTCCCCGCCCAGGCCGCCGGGGTGAGGAGTCTGGCCGTCGCCTCGCCGCCGCAGGCCGCCTTCGGCGGGCTGCCCCACCCGACGATCCTCGCCGTCGCCCACTTGTTGGGGGTCGACGAGGTGTACGCGGTCGGCGGGGCGCAGGCCATCGCCATGTTCGCGTACGGTGTCCCCGGGCTGTGTGCGGGGGTCGACCTGGTGACCGGTCCGGGCAATATCTTCGTCGTGGCGGCGAAGCGGTACGTCAAGGGCCTGGTCGGCATCGACGCCGAGGCCGGGCCGTCCGAGATCGCCGTCCTGGCCGACAAGACCGCGCGGGCGGACTTCGTGGCCGCCGACCTGCTGAGCCAGGCCGAGCACGGACCGGGGTCGGCGTCCGTGCTCATCACCGACGACCCCGGCCTGGCCGACCGGGTCGAGGCGGAGCTGGAACAGATGGTGGCGGAAACCCTCCACGCCGGCCGGGTCCGGGAGGCGCTCACCGGCCAACAGTCGGCCATCGTGCTCGTCCGCGACCTGGCGCAGGGAATCGAGGTCGCGAACGCGTACGGCGCCGAACACCTGGAGATCATGACCGCTGATCCGGCGACCACGGCGCGCGCGGTCCGCCGGGCGGGCGCGGTCTTCCTCGGGCCGTACTCCCCGGTCTCGCTCGGCGACTACTCGGCGGGCTCGACCCACGTCCTGCCGACCGGGGGGGCCGCCCGGCATTCGTCCGGGCTCACCGTCCGGTCCTTCCTCAAGACGATGCACGTCATCGACTACGACCAGGCCGCTCTGGCCGCCATCGCGGACGGCATCCAGGTCTTCGCCTTGAGCGAGCACCTCCCCGCCCACGCGCACGCCATCGCGGTGAGGCAGTCATGACGACCGCCGCCATCACCTGGGACGAGCTGCCGCTACGGGCCGAGTTGCGGGACGCCCGGCCGTACGGCGCCCCCCAGTTGGACGTGCCTGTCCGGCTCAATGTGAACGAGAACCCGTACCCGCCGCCCCCGGCCGTACGCGAGGCGATGACCGCGGCGGTCCGGCGGGCCGTGGCGGACATCAACCGCTACCCGGACCGGGAGGCGACCGTACTGCGGGCCAAGCTCGCGGGCTACCTGGGGTACGGCCTCACGGCAGGCGAGGTCTGGGCCGCCAACGGTTCGAACGAGATCATGATCCAGATCCTGCAGGCTTTCGGAGGGCCGGGACGCTCGGTGTGTACGTTCACGCCGAGTTACTCGATGTACCCCGAGTACGCCCGCGACACCCACACGGAGTACCTCACCATCCCGCGTGGCCCCGACTTCACCATCGACCAGGGCGTCGCCCTGGCCGCCATCGCCCGCCACCAGCCGGACATCATCGTCATCGCGAGCCCGAACAACCCGACCGGGACGGTGACGAGCCTCGGTCTGGTCGAGACGATTCTGCGCGCGAGCCGGGGCATCGTGGTCGTCGACGAGGCCTACCAGGAGTTCGCCACGACCCCGAGCGCGCTGGAGTTGCTGCCCTTGTCAGGGCGCCTCCTGGTCACGCGGACCATGAGCAAGGCCTTCGCCTTCGCGGGCGGGCGGCTCGGGTACGTCGCCGCCGCCCCCGCCGTGGTGGACGCGCTCCGGGTCGTCCGGCTGCCGTACCACCTGAGCGCCGTCACCCAGGCCGTGGCCGGCGCGGCGCTCGACCACGCGCCCGCACTGCTGGCCGATGTCGACCACCTGCGGGCGACCCGCGACCAGACGATCACCCGGCTGCGGGAGCTGGGTTACGCTGTCGTCGACTCGCAGGCCAACTTTTGCTTGTTCGGGCCCTTCGCCGACCGCCACGCCGCCTGGGCGGCGCTCGCCGGCCGGGGCGTTCTCATCAGGGAAACTGGACCCGAGCCGTACCTGCGGACGTGCGTTGGCACCGACCCAGACATGGCCCGGTTTTTTGAGGCTCTGGCCGAAATCCAGAGCGGGGAGAGGAGCACATCATGAACCGGACCGCGACCATTGAGCGGGTGACCTCGGAATCGTCGGTGACGATCCGGATCGACCTCGACGGGCGGGGCGAGTCGTCGGTTTCGACCACCGTCGGCTTCTACGACCACATGCTGACGGCGCTCAGCCGTCATTCGCTCATCGACCTGGACGTGGCGGCGACGGGGGACGTCCACATCGACGGGCACCACGTGGTCGAAGACACCGCCATCGCGCTCGGGCAGGCGCTGAAGCAGGCCCTCGGCGACAAGGCCGGGATCGCCCGGTTCGGCGACGCGGCGGTCCCGCTCGACGAGGCCCTCGCCCACTGTACGGTGGACCTCTCGGGCCGGGGTTACGCCCGGTGTACCGGCGAGCCGAAGGCCCAGGCCTACGCCCGCATCGGGTCGGGCGTGGTCTACCAGGGCTCCATGACGCGCCACGTGGTCGAGTCGCTCGCTCTCAATGCGGGCGTCTGCGTCCACTTGCGCCTCCTCGCGGGACGCGACCCGCACCACATCGTCGAGGCGCAGTACAAGGCGCTGGCGCGGGCGCTGCGGGCCGCCGTCCAACCCGACCCGCGGGTGACCGGCATTCCGTCGACGAAGGGTACCCTGTGAAGGTCGTCGTCTTCGACTACGGCTCGGGCAACACCCACTCGGTCGTACGTGCTCTCATCGAGGTCGGCGCCGATGTCCAGCTCACCGCCGATCCGGCGGCGGCCCGGGCGGCGGACGGCCTCGTCGTCCCCGGCGTGGGTGCCTTCGCGGCCTGCATGGCCGGGCTGACCAGGCGGGGCGGCGCCGAGATCATCCGGGAGCGCGTCCGGCAGGGCCGGGCGGTCCTGGGCATCTGTGTCGGCCACCAGATCCTGTTCGCGCGGGGCGAAGAGCACGGGACGACCGCCGCCGGCCTCGGGATCTACCCCGGCACGGTCCGGCAACTGCCGACGCTCCGGCTGCCCCACATGGGCTGGAACGAGGTGGACCCGCACCCGCTCGCGACCGTGCTGACGCGCGGCGGGCGGTTCTACTTCGCCCACTCGTACGCCGCGCTCGGCTGCGGCGACCTGCCCGCCGGGGCCTTCCCGGCCTGGACGACCCACGCGGGCGCGCCCTTCCTCGCCGCGGCCGAGTACGGGCCAGTCACCTCCACCCAGTTCCACCCGGAGAAGTCGGGGCGGGCGGGGCTCGCCCTGCTGGCCCGGTGGACCCAGTCGCTGGGAGACCGATGACCTTCACGATCCTGCCCGCGGTCGACATCCAGTTCGGCCGCGCCGTCCAGCTGGAAAAGGGCGTGTCCGCCTCGGAGCGGGTGTTTGGCGAGCCTCTGGCGATGGCCCGGCGCTGGCGGGACCAGGGGGCGGCCTGGCTGCACCTCGTCGACCTGGACGCCGCCTTTGGCCGGGCACCGAACACCGAGGTCATCTCCCAGATCGTGGCCGAACCGGGGTTGCAGGTCGAGCTGACCGGCGGTCTTAGGGACGACGAGAGCCTCGAACGCGCCCTCGCGACGGGGTGCGCCCGGGTCAACCTCGGGACGGCGGCGGTCGAACGCCCAAGGTGGTGTGACGAGGTCATCCGGGCGTACGGCGACCGGATCGCCATCGCGCTCGACGTCCGGGGCGACCAGTTGGCGACCCGGGGGTGGGTAGCGGCCGGCGGCGACCTGTGGGCGACCATCGACCGGCTGAACGCCGCGGGCTGTGGGCGGCTGGTCGTGACCGACACGGCGGTCGACGGTACGTTGACGGGGGCCAACCTCG